>JACETJ010000062.1 GCA_013911345.1 Congregibacter sp. | reverse complement strand
TATCGAGGAACTCTCGGCCATCACTCACAGACTGAAGGGCGCGGTGGAATCGACACCCTTTCTGCCGGCTACGACGCAAGCGGTGGTGGAGCTCAACCCGCAGCTTGATGCCGGAAGCGCTGTAATCCGGGGGGGGAAAAGCACTGCCCAGAGCTTGTTGCGGGCTGCTGAAATGGCCCTCGATCAGGTGCAGCGCGGCACATCGATGACTCGGCACGCGGATGCAGATGATGACCAAGACGAACTGCGCGATGAGTTGGCAATAAGCAGCGCAGTAGACCATTGCCTGCAACACAACCTCATCCCCATAGCACTGCAGCCTATGGTCATGCTCGAGACTGGAGAACCCTATGGCTATGAAGCACTGGCGAGGCCGCTGACAGCAGATGGAACACCCATCCCGGTCCACCGCTTTATGGCCTTGAGCGAGCAGTTAGGTCTCATGGCGCAGGTAGGTGAGCTACTCATTCGGTCCACCTTCGATATGTTTCGTCAGACGCAGCTGGCTCAAGGTGGAATGAGATTGTCGCTCAACCTGAGTCCCAGTCAATTCGCACACAGCGGCATCACAGATCGCTTGTTCGCGATTGCCCAACAATTTCAGATGCCGCTGGAGCTGCTGACTGTCGAGATCACAGAAACCGCACTGGTGGCGAACGAAAGCGTGCTGAGTGAGGAGATCACTGAGCTGCGGGAACACGGCGTCACCGTATTACTCGACGACTTTGGCACCGGCTTTTCGAGTCTCAACTGGATCTTCAATGTGCCGACCGACGGTATCAAAATCGATCGCTCCTATACCGCCGCTGTCACCGACCCCCGGCGCCGACTAATTATGGCGTCACTGGCCACGATGTGCCGTGATCTGGGTCTCGACGCGGTCGTGGAGGGTATCGAATCTGAAGAACAACGCGCGCTTTTACTGGAGCTGGGTTTTAGCAAAGGCCAGGGCTATCTTTTTAGCAAGCCCATGTCATTAGAAGCACTTAAGACTTCGGGATCATAATCCCGCGAGATTGGTCAGTCACAAGTTTCGCGACGGGTTTTTGACACTCAAACGTATCAGGGGGTGACGCGCAAATTAATGTGCGCTACTCAAGGAGAGAGATGATGACCAATACCCTGATATCGACCGCGATCGCGAGTGCCCTCACAGTCCTCGCATCCACTGCCGTCGCACACCCTGACGCGAATCACTCGGGCAGTGGACAGAAAGCGCCAGTCAAGCAGGCAGTGCGCGCTATGGACACCGATGGTGACGGGCTCATCAGTTACGAGGAGTTTGAGCTGCCTGAAAAACGCCGCAGCGCCGACCGGCTCGAGGCTGCTGATACCGACGGTGATGGCAACATCAGCCGCGGGGAAATGGAGGCCCAGCTAGCGGAGCATGTGGCGGCCGATACCGAAAGAGCCGAGGAACGGTTTGACCAAGCCGATATCAACGACGACGGATTCGTGACACCTGCAGAACGTAAGCAGGTCGCCTTTGAGATGCTGGACGAAAATCAAGATGGTTATCTGTCTGCGGAGGAGTTAGCCAAGGCACGGAAACGCCAAAGGCCTCCACAGAGCTGAGTCACCCCAATCGACAGAATCGATGAATCGGATTTAATGCGGCGGGTTTCGCGAGGCGATCGCGATGCCTTTGCCGCAATCGTTGAGATCCATACACCGGCCATAGAGCGATTTGCTCTGAGGATGCTACTGCAGCGTCAGCGAGCCGAGGAAGTCCTCCAGGAGACCTTGATGAAAGTCTGGCTCGAGGCTGCTCATTACGATCCTGATCGAGCGCGGCTCTCCACATGGCTACACCAAATCGCTCACAACCTCTGCATCGATATTATGCGCCGCCAGGGCCGCGAGCAGCCCCTGAAAGAAAACGCCGACACAATCATCGGCTCAGGCGAGAGCCCTGAGACCCTCTTACAGACACAAGAAACCCATCGGCAATTGACCACCGCCATCAGCGCATTGTCCCAGCGCCATCGAACCGCACTCATCCTGACCTATTACCAATCCCTGCCAAACCGGGATGTCGCGCAAATCATGGACATTTCGGTTCGCGCCCTAGAATCCTTGCTGGTCAGGGCGCGCCGAGAACTGAAACAATATTTGAGGAATCCACATGAAAACGTCCGAGTCTGAACCGGCACTGTCGCTGGAACGTGCCAAAGACATCCTTGATGCCTATGGCGCCATACCCGATCGCTGGCCTGAAGCAGAGCGGGAAGCCATGCTGATGCTGCTGACGCAATCTACTGACTTGCGGGCGCAGAGAAACACAGCTGCGAGCCTCGACTCGCTACTAGATCTATGGGATGCGCAACCACAACTTCACCCGTTTTCGCTGCCAGAATCTTTACCACCTCAGGCGTCTCCGGAGCGGCAGTGGTGGCTCTCCTTCATCGACGATTTGCTGAGCCCCCTAGTCGGCTGGCAACGCCTAGCGTTTGCCGCTACGCCGATAATGATCGGCTTCTTCTGGGGTCTGCAGGGGGCGAACAGTGTCGAGGACTGGTCGGCAACAGAGTTCTCCCTCCTCAATCCAATACCGGAGGTGACATCCAATGAGTAAACGCTCAGTCAGTTACCCAATGTTGTTGATTTCTGTGGCAATCAACCTGTTACTCGTCGGAGCACTGACAGGAGAATGGGTCAGTGGCTCTCGGCGACCTCCCCCCCCTATGGCGTGGGCGACTGCCGATTTGGATCAGGCGACTCGCGCTGCGATCAGGCAGATACTTGAGGAACAACGGCCCATCGCCCAGTCACTAAGACAAGAACTACGTATCGTTGATCAGCGACTAATGAATATGGTGCGAGCGTCAGACTTGGACGCCGACGCCCTCAACGGAGTCCTGTCGGATCTTCGCGAAACCAATGCGGAGTATCAGCTTCTGCTGCACACGTCAGCGGCAAATGTCCTGCCTTTGCTATCACCACCGCAGAGAGCCGCCGTAGTGCAGCGGCTGCTGCGAGGCTCCCCTCCGGGCCGCCGTCCCCATAAGAGACCGCCCGGAAATGACCGACCTCCCGCAACACATTAAGTTCTAGTGAGGACATCGCGGATCTGGCTTTTCAGTGCCAGGGGAAATTGGGCAGACCACTCTCATGCTCTTACTCAGGTTCCTGAGGGTATTGCCAGCGATTGCTTCATCAACACCACAGGGAAATGTAATATTGAGCGCAGTCCGGGATGGAGATTAGCGCATGTTGAAAATAGCTACCAAGATGAACCGCCAGCTTGCAGCCATTATACCCGCCGTTGCTTTAGCCTTTTTGCCGGGAGAGCCAGCGGCGCAGACTCCCAAAATCGTGGATATCGCTCTACCCGATATCGCCACGAGCACAGCGATACAACAGGTAGATCTGAGCCAGCTGCCGATGTCCGATGGCCTCTTTGGCGGCACCTGGGACTCAAGCTTTGGACAGCTAAAACTGATTCAAACGGACAACGTTGTCATCGGCGACTACGGCAGCGTCGGCATCTTGTTCGGTGAGGTAGTGACCTCAGACTGCATTGCGGGGGTCTTTACCAATGGCGACCAATACGGGCAGTTCTCCTTCCGCATTTCGGAGGCTGGCCGCTTCAGCGGGGTGTACCGGTTCGGTGAGGCTGGCGCTGGTCAATCCTGGGATGGCACCCAAACCAGTGCGCTGATCCCCAGCTCGTTCGCCAATTTCAATACGGACAAGGTGGATATGCCACACATCTCTAATAACAACGCCACCTTGAATGGCACCTGGCAGAGCGAACATGACGAGCTGCGGTTACGTCACGCCGATCTATTCTTATTTGGCGACTACGCCGATCGAGGAATGATCGCCACACGTTGGGACGGAACGCAGTTCCAAGGTATCTTCACCAACGTTAGCCTTGCTCAGGGTAATCAGGTCGGTTGGGCCACGTTTGGTGCAGATATTCTGGCGGGGAAGATCACTGATGGCACCTGGCAGCTGCCGAGTGGCAGCGGCGGCTCCTGGAAAGTGCTTGATAGAAGCGACACGGGGTCAGACTTCACCAATATTGTGCCTGCGGGCGCCTGCCAACCACTGTGGCCTTTCTGATACTGCTCTGGGTCTAGGTCTAGGTCTAGGTCCGACCAGATCAGAGACTGAGTAATCTAGGGCTACCAGAGCGTTACTTCTTGACCCATTGCCCATTGGGGGCCTGAACGTAATTCCCCCGAGACGTCTTGTCTATCGCCTTTTGACCCGCAAGAGATTCCACAGACTGAAGCGGTAGCTCATTGGCTCGGGCGATCGACTGATAATTCGCACGACGCTGCTCGTTCACTTTTTGCATGAGGCTTTTTACGTCTGCTGGCGCACTGCGATCAACCAAGCCCAGGTACCCATTCTGCTGCTCTCCGAGAAAACCTCGTGATTTGGCCGTATTCAAATCCATCGCCACCGCAGTCAACGTGGCAAAGGTCAGACATACCGCCAGGATCAATTTCGTCAATCTATTCATAGTCTCCTCCTCGCAACATGGCAATCCGGGATTTCTAAAAGAGCTCGCTGTCGTCAGCGAAGAGGTCGTCCAGTTCCTTATCGACCTGAACTTTAATCTCGTGCTCGATCTTGACGTTGATATTGAGCTCAATGGGCCCCTCTGGGGCTACCGCGACAGTGGGGGTACAGCTCCAAGACCCCGCTGCCAGAACCATTATGGCGAAACAGTGTCGTATTGACATATCAACCTCGCTCCAACTTCAATTTTGCTGCTTAAATTGCCGCGTCACCCACAAGTTTACGGACTCAATGGTTTGCAGACTTTGCAATAGACTGAGCAGATTGTTCTCTAGAGTCAAATTCAATTTTACCTGCCGCCCATTCTGATAGTCCGGGTTACTGCCGAGCACGGACGTGCTCAAAAACATCACGCCCTCCTCATCCAAGGTGATGTCCGCATCAAGCTGTTCGAACCGTAAATTTGACAACGCCGCAGCGACGGCACCCACGCGCTGGTCGATCTGTGAAGGGTCAATAGACGGCTGATACTGGAGGGTGCCAGGCGTTCCACTGAGCGTGCCGGCATCTACCAGGATCTTGCCGTTCTGCCAAATGAGGGGCAGCGCCGCCGTCGCCCTGCCCTGAATGTTGACACCTTCAGTGCCCGCAATTTCGACCACGGCGGCGAGATCAATATCATTCAGGTACACCGTGCCCAGCGGGCCATCGCGAGAAAAGTCGCGGAACTGATCAATGATCAGCGTGCCGCCCAGCGCCAGGCCCTCCGCGCGAGTTAAGACCCAGCCGCCCCGATCGTAATCCACCGTGCCAGCGAGATCAGTGATTGGGATACCCGCGCTGATACCCTCCAAAGCGAATGACAGGGGATTCGCCAGCGCAAACACATCATCTTGAATAATCAATTCGAACGGCGCGACCGCCAGGCCCGCAAGACCCACACTGTCACTACTGAGATAGCCGCCGCCGGCCCTACCCGATACGGTCGCCTGCAGTCCGGATTGATCATATTTACCGTCAACGTTGAGGGTAAAATTGAGACTGGTCACGTCGAATTCAGCAAGCTCCGCGTTAATTGCAGATAGCTCTGTCTGAACCATCGGCCAATCCCAAAGCGCACTGTCCAGGTGGGCTTCAAAACTGACAGGTTCCGCGCCCAGTGGATATCTCAACCTCAGCTGCCCTAATGCCCCCCACGGCGCGTAGCCACTTATCTCTGCCCGAACAACATCCTTACCCGCATTAAGGCTCATCACGGCGTCAAGACTGGGCAAGGCTTTACCTTCAGCCTGCGCGTCGATCTGTATAGAGCCACTGGCACTGACGCTCTCAGCGCTGATATTCATTGACAGACCGCTACTGTGAATGGTCGCAATCCACTCCTCGTCGCTGACTGTGAGACTGAGTGTTTCAGTGTCGAGGGCGCCAACGCCTGTCTCATAGTCCCATTCTCCAGACAGCCCCGTTTCTAGCTGCGATAGCTGTTGGTCGCCCAAGGCGACGTCCAGCAGGTTGAGCTCACCGCCCACCAGCCTGACTTGCGGCGCAGCAAACGATTCACCCCAGGTTACCCGAATATCTCCACCCAGCCTCTCGGCCTCAAACGGCGACGCCGACAGAGCCATCTCGGCTGAAACGTGGCCAGCCCCATTAGCCGCAACGTGCCCACGCACCTGAAGTCCGATCACTCTTCCCTCAGCAAGCTGAGGGATTGGCGCATCTGTCATCGCGGAGAATGACAGCATGGGAGTATTGCTATTACTGCTCAAAAAAGGATTTAGCGTGACTGCGATGTTGCTGTGCGATATCGGCAGATCGGCCAATTGCAGTTCACCCTCTAACATCAATTGATCATCATGGGTCTGCACTACCCACTCCGCAGTCAGCTCTCTGGGCCCCGAAAGAGAGGCGCTCATTTGCCAGTGGGTAGCAGCTTGCTGGGTCCACATCATATCCATGCGCTGATCTCCCAACTGCGCTGCCAACGTGCCTTGTCGAAACGAAATTGGCGCTTTCATAGTGACCAGGGCGCGGTCTGTGGCGAAATCCAGCGATAGTCGGTTCACTTCAACTTCGACCGTCTCCACTGCTGGCCACCAGGTCGACTTGCGGAAATCGTCTATCTGAAGTTCCAGTGATGCGGCGGCGGGTGTGGACGCAGACTGGCTTGATGCAACCCATGTGATCTCGTCCGCAGACATCGAGACCAGTCGCAGGGGCAACGTGGTCGATAATTTGGGCTGCCACATCCACCGCGCTTCTTGAGCAACCACCTGACCCTGGGGCAATGTGATGTCGAGCTGTTCAATGCCGCCCCCGCTCCACCCAAATGACAACCCGGAAAGCCCGTTCAGAGTCACATCCGCCGGCAAAAACCATCTCGCAATCTGATCGGGGGAGTAGCGGATCGCGATGAATCCTCCAGCCCCGACCAGAACGAGCAAGATAGCAGCGAGCCCCGAGATCAGTCTCTTCACTGTCATGTCATTACGGCCTTGTGCTCAGCTCACTCACCTGCCCGACCTCCCAAGGACACCCCCCCAACTACGACGAGATATCGCCGTAACTGCCCCTATTATCACCCGAGAGCTCTTTATATCGGGACAGGCAACATAAGAGACTCCTTGACCTGCTCCATGACCACATAACTTGAGGAGTCCAGCACTCCCGGCAAGGTCAGTAGCGTTTCACCCAGCAAGATGCGGTACGCGTTCATGTCGGCGACCCGGGCCTTTAACAAGTAGTCGAAATTACCAGATACCAGATAACACTCTTGCACCTCTGGCAAATCCACGGCAGCCGAAGTAAAAGCCTCAAAAATATCCTGCGATGTGCGATTCAAACTGATCTGCACAA
>JACETJ010000061.1 GCA_013911345.1 Congregibacter sp. | reverse complement strand
AGATAGCGCCCCCGATGGTGTTCCGCCCAAACAGGGTGCCCTGCGGTCCGCGGAGTACTTCAAGCCGCTCGATATCGACAATGTCGAGAATTGCGCCAACGGATCGGGCAACGTAGACGCCATCGACATACAGACCGACACCGGGCTCGGTTGTGGGCAGGAATTCTTTCTGGCCCACACCGCGCAGATAGATCGCCGCCGAGTTGGAGGCGCCGCCGAAGCTCGGGTTGTTGTGGAGCGTCAGGCTGGGAACGAAACGCTCAATCTGATCGAGGCTGTCGACGCCACGGTAGTCGAGGGTTTCGCCGGTAAATGCCGAAACAGCGATCGGCGCGTCCTGCAGGCCTTCTTCGATACCGCGTGCGCTGACGACGATCTCTTCCATGAGGCGTGCGGTGGTGGAGCCGGACTCCTGCGCAATGGAGGGGATGCTGCCCAGTGTGGCAGCCAGGGCGAGGGAAACAGCCGTTTTGAGTGTATGGGGTGTCATAGTGAATTCCTGATTTGTATAAGTTGTTGCCTGCGCGGAGCGCCGCATCAGGCGTCGATATTGGGAACCTGTTTCATGGCCTCAGCGATCGCATCGTCAGAGAGATCCAGATCGACCATCTCTCCTGCGAGGAACTTCTCGTAGGCGGCCAGATCCAGATGTCCGTGGCCACACAGCGCCGTCAGAATAACTTTCTCTTCTCCAGATTCTTTACAAGCTAGCGCCTCGCGAACCGCTGCCGCAATGGCGTGGGTGGGTTCGGGCGCCGGCACGATGCCCTCGCTGCGGGCAAACTGCAGCGCGCCTTCGAAGCACTCGGTTTGGGGAATCGAGATGGCTTCCACCAGTCCCAGCTCATATATGTGCGAGACCAGTGGCGCCATACCGTGGTAGCGCAGTCCACCCGCATGGATGGGTTCTGGAATAAACGACGCACCCAGCGTATGCATTTTCATCAGCGGCGTGAGGCCTGCAGTATCACCAAAGTCGTAACGATATTCGCCTTTGGTGAGTGTGGGGCAAGCCGCCGGCTCAACGCAGCGGATCGTGGGGTTCATTTTGCCCGCGAGCTTTTCTCGCAGGAACGGAAATGCCAAGCCGCCGAAATTTGAGCCGCCACCGGTACAACCCACCAGTACGTCGGGTGTTTCGTCGACTTTCGCCAACTGCAGCAGGGCTTCCTCACCGATAATGGTCTGATGGAGCAACACGTGATTTAGCACGCTCCCGAGTGCGTAGCGGATGGTGGGATCCTCCACTGCTTCGGAAACAGCCTCGGATATTGCGATGCCCAGTGAGCCTGGATGGTCCGGGTCCTGCGCCAGCAGTTGTTTGCCGTACTCGGTCACGTCAGAGGGACTTGGGTGCACCTGCCCACCCCAGATCTCCATCATGGTACGGCGGTAGGGTTTGGCTCTGTAGGAGGCAGCTACCTGCCAGATCTCGCATTCGAGACCAAACTGAGCACAGGCAAAGGCCAGAGAGCTGCCCCACTGACCCGCACCGGTCTCTGTGGTGAGCTTGCGAATCCCCTCCTGCGCGTTGTACCAGACCTGCGGCACCGCGGTGTTGGGTTTGTGGGAGCCCGCCGGGCTGACGCCCTCGTACTTATAGTAAATGCGCGCCGGTGTATCGAGTAGTTTCTCGAGGCGGTGCGCGCGGAATAGGGGGCTCGGGCGCCACAGTCGATAGACATCGAGTACATCGCCCGGGATGTCGATGTATCGCTCCGCAGACATTTCCTGCTCGATCAATGCCTTAGGGAATAGGGCGGCGAAGTCGTCTCCCGTCGCCGGCTGGTGTGTACCGGGATGCAGCGGCGGTGGTGGTGGCTCCGGCAGGTCTGCAACGACGTTGTACCAGCGCGTCGGCATCTCCGACTCGTCAAGATAGATTTTGGTGGGAGTGCTCATAGTTTTGGTCCACGGGCAGCGCGGGTTTGCCGCCCAAATGCCCTAAATCAGTCAAAAGATCGCGCATGATAAGGGAGACAGCGCACAACGCAACCATCACAAATTCAACGTTTAAGCTGATATGCGTGAGCCATATTGCTGAATTCGCCTGGCTCGGCCACTCGACCGATGTCGTGAGCGACAGTTTGGCCACTGGACTGATGCTATCAGCGACAACTGAGGCGCCATCAGCGGGCAGTGAAATAATGAGCGGCGCAAATCCACAACGGCGCTCCCTGTCGTAAAGCCCACAGTACTTTAATCACACAAATTTGCGTGACTCTGGCATTTTTTCGGCGCTACACTCCGCCACCGTTCGTTTCGCACCTCAGTTAGTCTTACTTTATGTCTCTGAGCACATTTGACCTTTTTAAGGTGGGTATTGGTCCCTCCAGCTCTCATACCGTCGGTCCGATGCATGCCGCGCGGATGTTTGCATTGGAGCTGGAGAAGACAGACTCGTTGAGTCGCTGTTATCGCGTGACCACAGAGCTGTTTGGCTCGCTTGGGGCGACCGGTGCCGGTCACGGTTCCCCGAAAGCCATTATTTTGGGATTGGAGGGCGAGGCACCCGATACCGTAGACATCGATTGCATTGAGGCCCGCGTCGCCGCCGCGCGTGAGCAAGGCAGCCTGACCCTGTTGGGCACGCGGCAGATCCCATTCGATTATCGCAACGACCTGATCATGCACCGCACCGAGACGTTGCCTTTTCATGCCAATGGCATGCGTTTCGCGGCCTATGACGAGCAAGGCGAGGCGTTACAAACCCGAGTGTACTACTCGGTAGGTGGTGGATTTGTCGTTGACGAGTCAGCGAGCGACGGTGACGTTGTGGTGGATGATCCCACGCCAGTTCGATATCCGTTCTCAACTGCCGAGGAGTTACTCGCGCAGTGCAAGGAACATGGTCTTTCTATCAGTTCGCTGATGCTGGCTAACGAATTGGCCTGGCGCACCGAAGCGGAAGTGCGAAGCGGGCTGCTCGGGCTCTGGGAGGTCATGCAGGCTTGTATTGACCGGGGCTGTCGTACCGAAGGGATTATGCCCGGTGGCCTTAAAGTGAAAAGGCGGGCCGCTCAGCTTTATCGCCAGCTCAAGAGCCAGGGCGACTCCCTTGGAGATGAGTCGCTGAACACCATGGACTGGGTCACGCTCTACGCCTTGGCAGTCAACGAGGAGAACGCGGTCGGCGGGCGCATTGTGACGGCGCCAACCAATGGTGCGGCGGGAATTATTCCAGCTGTGCTCAAGTACTACCTGCACCACTGCCGTGGCGCGAGCGAAGAAGACGTAAGCCGCTTTTTATTGACTGCAGGCGCGATCGGCATCCTCTATAAGATCAACGCCTCGATCTCGGGGGCCGAGGTGGGCTGCCAGGGTGAGGTTGGCTCTGCTTGCTCGATGGCAGCGGGCGCCTTGGCCGATGCCTTGGGCGGCACCCCCGCACAGGTAGAGAACGCCGCTGAAATTGCGATGGAGCACAACCTCGGTCTGACTTGTGACCCAATCGGCGGCTTGGTGCAGGTGCCCTGCATCGAACGCAACGCCATGGGTGCGGTGAAGGCGATCAGTGCGGCGCGGATGGCGCTGCGTGGCAGTGGCGAGCACTTCGTCTCTCTGGACCAAGTGATCAAGACAATGCGCGATACCGGTCGCGACATGCAGGACAAATACAAAGAGACCGCTCGCGGTGGCTTGGCGATTAATGTACTCGAGGTGCCAGTCAGTTTGATCGAGTGCTAACGCAAGTGATCGCCCGGCTTATTATCGATACGCTAAACTTGACGTGGCGAGGGGCCCCGACTTTATGAAGCATATTCTATTCGTCTTGTTACTGGCAGCCTCTGGCGCCGCAGCTGAGCACAACATCACCGTGCTCGCTTACCATCCTCGAGTGGATTCAGGGGATCGCTATGAGACCAATGAACTGATCGCATTTCGCGAAGACCTTAGACTGATTAATGAGTTAGGCTTCGAGATAGTACCATTGGCTTGGGTAGCCGAGTGGATTTCCGGCGGCAGGGATATCCCTGAAAAATCGGTGGCGATTACTTTCGACGATGGCGCTAACGCAACGTTGGCGTTTTTGGAGGCACTCAATGATTTTTATGTCGAGTTCAAGCCTCAGCAGCCTTATCTGCACGCTACGACGTTTGTTATTGCCTCTCCCAGCGCTCGAGCCGATATAGGAGGCGGGCAGGATCTGACCGATTCTTGGTGGCGGCATGCTGAGGTATCCCCACTCATGAGTATCGAGAATCATTCGTGGGATCATAATCACCCTTGGGTCCAGACAAAGTGTGATGACCTTTCACCTGACGAACATGGCTTCAGCGACGTTAATGACTACGCTGAGGCTACTTGTGAGGTCGCTTTAGCCTCAACACTGATTCAAGGTATCACGGGCAGGCGCCCGGCCTTCTTGGCTTATCCTTATGGGGAGTCAAGTGACTACTTGAGAGAAGAGTACATGCCTAAGTTTGCGTCTGAGCACGGAATCTCGGCGGCGTTTTCGACTGCTGGGGAAAAAGTCAGTGCTGACTCAAATATCTGGAATGTCCCTCGGTTCGTCCACAGATGGCACTGGGAACACAAGTCGGAACTGGCCGAAATACTCGGCGACTGATTGGTGTTTTTGAGCTGACCCTTATCGAGCTTTATTCAGTAAGGGGACACCATAAAGCGATGACTCTAGGGTTTTTCGCTTGAATTCCGTAAGCCGGTGCCTGCTGACCCCAGGCGCGATACCGGTCGTGATATGCAGGATAAGTACAAAGAGACCGCCCGCGGTGGCTTGGCGATTAATGTACTCGAGGTGCCAGTCAGTTTGATCGAGTGCTAGCCGCTCAGGACGGATTTGCCCGTCCCGCAATATCCTGATATTCCTCGCTGGCATTAGCCAGCTGTTGGGCAGCATCCTCTTCTAACCACGACCGCGCAGCCGTGTCCTGCTGGTAGTACCCAAAGGTATCCCTGCCCCGTACCAGCATGGCGGAGTCATGGTCGGTTTTTGTTTGGCGCATGCTCGGCCGGATGTATTGAGCGTTCAGGCCGATGCGGCGATCGTCGCTCAAGTTGGGACGAGAACAGTGCACCGTCCAGCCGTGGTGTAAGGAGACCTCTCCCGGCTCCAGCTCGCAGTCTACGGCGCGGCTGTCATCTACCGTTGTAATGGTCTGCGACTGCAGTAACACGTTATCGGGATCATCCGAAGTCTCCTGATCCCTGATACCCTCCAAGTGACTTCCCGGGATCATTTGCATGCATCCGCTGCGCGAATTTGCGGGAGAGAGGGCGAGCCAGGCGGAAACCTGATCGCTGCCGTCGAAGCCCCAATAAGTCAGATCCTGATGCCAACTGACGAAGGTTCGGCTGTCGGACTCCTTAATGATGTATGTCACGTTATAGAGCAGGATGTCTGGGCCCAGAATTGCTTCCACGATGTCCAATAAGCTCGGGTGTGTCGCCAGCTCGTATGGCGACTGCATGACTTTGTGGGCTTTGTTGTAGTAGTGAAGCGAGTGTCCCAAAGCTTCCTCGGCCCGCTCGAGCTGTTCTCGGTGATGCAGTGATTCACCTTTTGACAGGATAGGGATGCCGCTGATGAACCCATCTCGATGGAAGCGCTCATTTAGCGATTGCAGGTTACCCTTCAATATTGGTGTCCTCTAGCGAGTTAAGCGGGATGTCTCGTGGTGAGTCGAGCTATATCTCGTATCGACACCCAACTGGCGAGTAGACACAAGCCGGCGCCCACTGCCATCAGTGTCTCTGCCATGCTCAGGCCGAATAGCATCTCCGGGGTGAACGAGCATAGATTGCGGACCTCAAACAGCCAGGGCATCCATCGATCGACGGCGAACCAGTCCGGCATGCCGAGTTGAAACTGGCAGCTGCCATCCCCGATGCCGTTTTCCAGTCGGTAGAGATATCTCGCCCGTTCGGTAAGGCCAACCCCTGCAATGACGACGCCGATATTCCCTAAAACGCGCAGCTGTATGATCTGCGGCGTGATCAGCATGATGAGCGCGATCAAGGTAAAGGCGACCACCCAAAGTCGGGCATGAATACAAACCTGACAGGGCTCATCGCCCAGCGCGTATTGGTAGTACAAGGCCACACCGAGTGAGGCGATACCGAACAAAGCAAGGGTCAACCAGTACCAGCGAGACTGGAAAAAGCGTGCGAGTGTTGTCACGTCTTTCAGGGTGTCCATATATGCATGAAAAAACTTATATCGGTAACACGACCGGCTTAGTTTACCCGTTCTCAGGGGCTGTCTGTGAGGATCCCGGATCTGACCATTTCACGTAAAACCGTGCATACGGGGCGGTGAACACTTTAAGTGCTCACCGCGTAGTGATCCCTCTGCTATGCCGTAAAGACGATTCGGGCCATACTCGCGAGCGCCCAGCCCGGGGCAACAAAGAGGCCGTTTAATGTGACGATTAATTTGAAATACTTGGAGTGGTTCGGTGTGATTACCGCCATCGCCTATTCGCTTTTTGTGGCGTCCAATGTGGGGCTCGAATTCCTAGGATTTATTTTGCTGTTCATCTCCGCAATCGCGATCGGCGCCTGGGCTCATCTGGACGGTCATCGCGGCATCTTCCTGCTGCAGATTTTCTATGCAGTCGCGGGTCTGATCGGTATGGTGCGGTGGTTTTGATGACCGCTGCAACATCAGCAATGTACCTCCCCGCCCATGCTTGAGCCTTTTCTCACCGGATTGCTATTGGGCCTGTCGCTGATTCTAGCCATTGGGCCCCAGAATGCTTTTGTCTTAAGGCAGGGATTGTTGGGGCAGCACGTGATGGCGGTGGTTGTGTTTTGCGCGTTATCAGACGCGTTTCTCATCATAATCGGCGTCGCGGGCCTGTCATGGGTAATCCGAGATGTAGCAGCGCAATACACACCTTGGTTGTTTGGTGTCGCTGCTTGTTGGCTAACTTTTTATGGCGGTCAGCGCCTGCTGGACGCCTGGCGCGGACAATCTGCATTGCAAGCAGTGACTGCGCAAGCTCAGAGTCTCGGGACGACGCTCGGTGTCGCGGCACTGCTTACTTTTGGTAACCCCCATGTCTATCTGGATACCGTGGTCTTACTGGGGACCTTGTCACTGCAGTTCGCCGGGTTAGACAAAGTTGCGTTTGGCGCCGGGGCTGCGCTGGCCAGCCTGCTGTTCTTCTCATTACTGGCACTCGGTGCGAGAGCGCTGTCACCCTTGATGAGCACCGCCCGCTCATGGCGCATTATCGATACCGTGATCGCAGTGGTCATGTTTGGGTTGGCCATCAGCATGCTGCGGACGGGGGGGCTGTTAGGCGCATGATAAGGTCGTGTCAATGGATCAGTATCCCCAGCAGCGCGAATTTGGACCCGAGGCTGTGAGCATCTCGCTGGCACCGATAGTGGGCGCTGAGGCAGATCATCTGTTGGTGTTGTCCGACGATTACATGGCCTCTCTGTACCCAGCCGAGAGCAATCATCTTGTGAGC
>JACETJ010000060.1 GCA_013911345.1 Congregibacter sp. | reverse complement strand
TTCTTTCTGGTGGCGGTCTACTCGACCATGTATGTCAGAGACCATTCTCGGCCCAAGCTTTATGAAGCTTTTGGTATGGATGTCACCGAGTTCGACTACACGGTATTTGATATCACGACTGAGATTTCCCGGCAGGTGTTCCCGCTGACGCTGAACACTGACGACCCTCGATTCCGGGCGGGTCTTGAGCGGATGCGAGCCCTGCAAGTCGCCCGCGACGCACTCGAAGGTCAGCGCGGCCCGGTGGCGACGCTAAAGAAGCTGGGCTACCTGGTGGGCTCCGGACTCACCTTCGTGCGGTTGTTCCTGTTGCCCACTCAAGCCAACACCATCCCCGATCAGGTGCGGATGCAACCTGCCTGGTAACCAGCAGCGGGGAACACCTAGCAAGCGAAAACGCGTCGGGACCTTCCGACCTAGCGTGCCGCCAACTATTGCGGTAGCGGTAGCGCTGTTCCCTCAATTTTCTTTTCGGTATGGGGCCACGCACGAGGACAGCTGCAGGGCTGTTCTCAACTCTGCCGGTTTGATACGTTGGTGCCTCAGTCAATCCTCGAGGTAAAACCGTGTCTGTTATAGAAGTTCATCAGGAAGCTGGCGTTGCACTCGTAACGTTGAATCGCCCCGACGCGCACAACGCTCTCAATCGAGAATTATCCGAGGCCATCATCGAGACCTTCGCTGACCTCGCGGCTGATGAGGGAGTGCGGGCCATTGTTTTGACGGGCGCAGGCCGGGCGTTTTGTGCAGGCGTGGACCTCAAAGCGTTAACGGATGAACCCGAACTGCTGTCGAGCGGACTCGGGCTGGGACCCGAATCGCCGATTGTGGTGGCGCTAGAGCAGTGTCCGCAGCCGATCATCGGTGCCGTAAATGGCGCCGCTGTCACCGGTGGATTCGAGTTGGCGCTGGCCTGTGATTATTTATTTGCCAGTGAGCACGCCCGATTTGCTGACACTCACGCCCGCGTGGGCATCTTGCCGGGCTGGGGCCTGTCACAGAAATTGTCTCGCATCATTGGCATTAATCGGGCACGCGAGATGAGTTTGACCGGCAATTTTATTGATGCTGAGCGCGCCGAAGCGTGGGGCCTAGTCAATCGCGTCTGTGTTGCCGAAAGCCTGTTGGACGAGGCGCTGGCCAGTGCCGCACAAATCGCAGATGCCGACCCTAAAGCCGTTTTCGCGCTGAAGGCGCTGATGAATGATGGCGTCAAAGAAAACCTAGGTGACGCACTGGTGCTTGAGGGTGAGCGCGGTAACGCCTTTGCCAAAACGGTGGACTACAGCCAGATGAGCGCCCGCTTGGCAGCGCTGCGCCAACGCGCAGCCAAGCAGTGAGCGCAAGGCTGTGGCCTTGCCCAGAACACCCGTTTCATTTTCGAAGGAGCTCATAAGGTCATGATCTGGTTAGCGAGCGGTGTCCTGCTTTGGAGCGCCGCGCATCTCTTTAAACGTGTAGCGCCACGAGCACGAGCGGGACTCGGTAATGCCGGCAGACCGCTGATGGCACTGTTGCTGCTGGCCTCGGTGGTGATGATGACGGTGGGTTACCAGCAGGCCTCTACCACGGTGTGGTGGGGTCGTCAGACCCCATGGGTTGGTGTGAATAACGTGCTGGTTTACCTTGGCTTTTATTTCATTGCCGGCTCACAGGTAGGTGCCCGGGTCGCAGGGGTGATCCGCCATCCTCAGTTGACAGCAGTCAAGCTGTGGGCGGTGGCGCATTTTCTTGTGAATGGCGACTCCGCCTCGCTCATACTGTTTGGCGGACTGCTTTTATGGGCGGTGCTGGAAGTTGTCATCATCAATCAGCAGGACGGTAAACAGCCGCTGACCAAGCCCCAGCCGTCACTGTCTCGGGAGTTCGCAGCGATTGCGATCACATTATTGCTCTACGGAGTGACGGCCTATGTCCATGGATGGCTGGGTTATCCAGTGCACGGCTGACATGTACTTCGTCCCATGAGACGGAGATTCACGCTGACCGACGCGCACATCCGTAAAGCGCTAGACGCGCTCGCAACCGATCATGCCGCGGTGGGGCAGGCCATCGCTCAGGTGGGCTATCCCCCGTCGCGGCGACGCGAACATTCCTTTGAATCTCTGGCCAGAATTGTCATGGGGCAACAACTGTCCACAAAAGCAGCTGCGACCATCGCACAGCGCGTTGATGAGACGGTGAGTGGGGAGCTGTTACCTCACACGTTGCTCGCCACTGACCCAGATAAACTCAGGGCAGCAGGGCTCTCGCGCCAGAAGATAGGTTATCTGCAATCCTTGGCGGAGGCAGTGCTCTCTGATGCCTTACCGATCGAAACCTTACCCCAGCTCACCGACGATGAGGTTGAGGCCGCGATTACTGCGGTACGAGGGTTTGGGCGCTGGTCTGCACACATGTACATGATGTTTTCCCTCGGGCGGCCCGACATTTGGCCCAGCGGAGATCTCGCGGTGCGAGTCGGTTTTGGCAGAATTATGGGTTGGCAGGACCGGCCCGAGGAGAAAAAGGTGATCGACGAAGGCAGCGCCTTTTCGCCTTATCGCAGTGCACTGGCTCTGTTGTGCTGGCAATTTTACAGCGAGGCCCCGCTGTGAGTTTTAGTGAATGGGATCAGCGTTGCATGGCCTTGGCCTTGGAAGAAGCCGGACGCGCGGCTGATCGCGGTGAGGTGCCGGTGGGTGCGGTGCTGGCGCGTGGCGAGGTGGTGCTCGCCCATGGCGGCAACGCTCAGATAGAGCTTCACGACGCTACGGCCCACGCGGAAATCCGGGTACTAAGAGAGGCAGGCGTCAGGGACAGTAATTATCGGCTGCCGGGCACGACCCTATACGTGACGCTAGAGCCCTGCACGATGTGCTGCGGCGCATTGGTTCACGCCCGAGTAGAACGGCTGATTTTTGCAACACGAGAGCCTCGTGCCGGGGCCGTACTGAGCACGAGTGCGGTACTGGACAATCCTGCGCTCAATCATCGGGTGAAGTGGGCAGAGGGCCTGTGTGAAGCTGAGAGTGCGGATCTGTTAAGGCAGTTCTTTCAGGAGCGCCGTGGCGGTCAAGCAGAGGGCACCGGAGGCGCCTGACGCGACGGCGAAGAGGCCCTAGCGAAGAGGCCCTCGCGAAGAGGCCCTAGCGAGAGAGCCGCTATAAAACCGGGAGCTCGGCGCGCCGCAGGTGACCTGGCAGCAGCGCATCAACCTGGATTGGTGGCGAGATGCGGCGGTCTGGAAGGTTCTGGAAGGACAATAGTCCCTCGTAGTGACGGATGTTGTCGACATAGGTCACCGCTTGTTCTCCTTCCGCAAAGCCGAATTTGGTGATGGGAAAATATTGGGAGTTTTGCAACCTGGGCAATTGTGCTCGCACATCGGGCCACAAGTGAGGGTCGCCTCCGGTCTGTTGGGTCATGATGCGAGCATCCTCTAAATGCCCCATGCCGATGTTATAAGCCGCCAGCGCCATGGAGGTGCGGTCAGGCTCGTCGATATCTGACGGGAGCCGTCTCAACAAGTCTTTGAAAAACCGCGCGCCACCGCGCAAACTCTGACGGGGATCGGTGCGATCCTCTACCCCCAGTTCGCTTGCGGTCGCGCGCGTGAGCATCATCATCCCTCGCACCCCAGTGTGCGAACGGGCTTTGGGATTCCAGTGCGATTCCTGATAAGCCATGGCAGCCAGCAACTGCCAATTCATCTGGTACTCCTCTGCCACAGTCTCAAGAAGTGGCTGCCACTCGGGTAGATCATCACGCATTTTGCGCTGGAAGGTGAGTGAGCCAACTCGGGACGCGTGCTCCCAGCGACCAAAGTGCTCCCGCTCCAGCTGGGCTATCCGTCCGTTCGCGCGCGCGCGGGTAATAAATTGATTAACCCATTCCAGCGGGGCCTCACTGCTGCCGTCTTGTGGCAGATACCAGACAATCGGAGTGTTCTCGCCGATTTCCATTGCCGCGACCACGCGAGGAAAAAGCTGCTGCTGGATGCTGAACTCAATCGAATCGACGATGGCTAGATCGGCTTTCTCGTCTGTGACCAGCTGCATCAATTCGAGCGAGTCAGCGGCGTGAATCTCTCGCCAAGTCAGTTTGGGAAGATCTTGTTGCAGAGCAGAGAGTGTCTCCAAATGGACACTGCCAGCGACCACTACGATGTCGCGTCCCACCAGAGCATCAAGCGACCGCGGCCTCAGTGTGCCCGACTTGTAGACGACGAGGGGTTGCTGATGCAGGTAGGGGTCAGAGGCGGCAAACCGTGCGTCGCGGCCGGTGCTCTGGCTGAGACCGGCTGCTGCCAGATGTGCTTCGCCGTTCGCCAGCATGTCGAACAATTCGGGCAAGCTAAAGGCCACCTTGATCCGCACCGACATGTCGTACTCGCGGGCGAACGCTTTGATTAGTTCATATTCGAAACCTGACGCGCGGTCGCCCTGAAAGTAGTAGGTGGTCGGGGTATTGCGGGTCACAACCACTACTTCTTCTCCCTCGGCCATCGGCTGGAGGGTAGACGAGTCGGTGCATCCGGGTAGCAGGCTCAATGAGCCGGCGCAGGCAAGACAAAACAGCAGTCGCTTCATGCCGTAATTGTAGGTGCTGGACCGAGCTGGGACCAGAACGCCTGACATTACCCTTGAGAAAAATGAGAACGACGAAAACATCTCGGTTCCGGGTCACAGGCATACCTGCAAACCGAGCACCGCTGTATACTTGCGACGCTGTCTCGTTCAGGAACCCCAAATGCTTGTCCTGCCCGGATCTTCCGCGCTGTCCGCCGCCCGTTTCCAACTCTTGGCGGCCGATGTTTCTGCACTGGGTCAGGGTCTCTCGCTGCGTGAGGTGGTACATGCCTATGCGGTCGATATCGCTTCGGGTGAGCCAATCGACAGCGACCGCCTGGCGGCGCTGCTTCATCCGGGCACCGCGGTGGCCGCAGATCCTTCGGCCCAGGAGCGGTCAGGGACGCGCATTGTCGCGCCGCGGTTTGGCACGATTTCCCCCTGGTCCAGCAAAGCGACGGATATCGCCCATAACTGTGGTTTCGCCGCCGTTGAGCGCATTGAGAGGGTCACGTTATTCGGCATCGACGGTCTGAAAGAGGGTGACGATACCCGCGCGCTGGATGCCCTGATCCACGATCGTATGGTCGAGACCGTCGTCGGCTCAGTGGCGGATTTACAACCCATGTTCGAGCGATCTGCGCCTCAATCCTTTGAGGAGGTAGATCTGTTGGGGGGAGGTGCTGAGGCTCTGGCCCAAGCGAACAGCGAATTGGGACTGGCGTTGACGGAAGACGAGATCACCTACCTTGTCGATGCATTCTCAAACTTGGGGCGTAACCCCCGGGATATCGAGCTGATGATGTTCGCGCAAGCAAATTCCGAACACTGCCGCCACAAAATTTTTAATGCCAGCTGGGAGATCGACGGCGCGCAGCAGGATCACTCCTTGTTTGCCATGATTCGCCATACCCATGAAGTCGGTGGCGACAACGTGTTGTCAGCCTACTCCGATAACGCAGCTGTCGTAACAGGACATCGTGCAGGTCGGTTCTATCCAGACGTTGCTGATCAAGTCTGGAGGTTCCACGACGAGTCCATTCATCTGTTGATGAAAGTGGAGACGCATAATCATCCGACGGCGATCTCTCCCTTTGCGGGCGCGGGCACCGGCTCGGGTGGCGAAATTCGTGACGAGGGCGCCGTGGGGCGAGGGTCGCGACCGAAAGTCGGGTTGGTGGGTTTCTCGGTCTCCCATTTGGAGTTGCCGGACAAGCCACGGCCCTGGGAGTTGGGCTATGGCCGCCCGGGCAGGATTGTCTCGCCACTGAGCATCATGACTGAGGGACCGATTGGCGCAGCGGCATTTAACAACGAGTTTGGCAGGCCGAATCTGGCGGGCTATTTCCGCACATTTGAAACCCAGACCACCGAGGGTGTCAGGGGTTATCACAAGCCCATCATGATCGCCGGAGGGTTCGGTAACGTGCGTACTGAGCATGTCGACAAGGGCGACTACTCAGCTGGCGCCAAATTGGTGGTACTCGGTGGCCCCGCGATGCTGATCGGTTTGGGTGGGGGCGCGGCGTCCTCCATGGCGAGTGGAGACAGTGCGGAGGATCTCGACTTTGCGTCGGTGCAGCGGCAAAACCCTGAAATACAGCGCCGCTGTCAGGAGGTCATTGATCGCTGCTGGAGTCTCGGCCCCGATAATCCCATCGCCTTTATTCATGATGTGGGTGCAGGGGGCCTGAGCAACGCCTTGCCCGAGTTGGTTAAGGACGGAGGCCGGGGAGGACGTTTCGAACTCCGCGATGTGCCAAACGATGAGCCCGGCATGACGCCTCTTGAGATCTGGTGCAACGAATCCCAGGAGCGCTATGTGCTGGCAGTAGAGCCCGAGCAGTTGGCGCGGTTTGAGGCGATCTGTGAGCGGGAGCGCTGCCCTTATGCGGTCGTTGGTGAGGCGACCGATGAGCATCATCTTGCCGTGACTGACCGCCAGTTCGACAATCATCCGATTGATCTGCCCATGTCAGTGCTGTTTGGCAAGCCACCCAAAATGCATCGCGAAACCTCTCGCAGGCAGCCGGTCAGCGATGAGTTTGATGCCAGTGCCGTTTCCCTGCCGGAATCGCTGGAGCGTGTCCTGACTTTCCCTGTCGTGGCATCAAAAAGCTTCCTGATCACTATCGGTGATCGCAGTGTTACCGGGATGGTGTCTCGGGATCAGATGGTGGGTCCCTGGCAGGTGCCGGTGGCAGACTGTGCGGTGACTACAGTGTCGCTGGACACTCATCTGGGCGAAGCCATGGCGATGGGCGAGCGCACGCCGCTGGCATTGTTGGACGGGCCCGCCTCGGGTCGGATGGCAGTGGCAGAAGCGATCACCAATATTATGGCGGCCCCCATCGACTCCTTGAGAGATATCAAGTTGTCCGCAAACTGGATGTGTGCGGCGGGCTACGAGGGGGATGACGCGATCCTCTACGATACCGTCGCTGCTGTGGGCCGCGAATTTTGTCCTGCGCTCGGTATCACCATACCCGTGGGCAAGGACTCCATGTCCATGCGTACCGTTTGGCAGGAAGACGGTGAGGATCGTTCTGTGACCGCACCGGTCTCCCTGATTGTCTCGGCATTTGCCCCCTGTGATGACGTGCGCAAGGTGCTGACACCGGTCTTGTCTCCGCGCGATGACACGGTCCTGTTGCTGGTGGATCTGGGTCGTGGGCAGGATCGTTTGGGTGGCTCGGTGTTGGCGCAAGTGTGGCAGCAAATGGGTAGCACTACCCCTGATGTTGCCCCCGAGGATATCCACGCCTTCTTCGAACTAATGAGCAAGGCCAAGGAAAATGACTGGGTGCTCGCTTACCACGACCGTTCCGATGGTGGTTTGCTGGTGACCCTGTTGGAAATGGCATTTGCGGGACGCTGCGGCTTGCAGGTGGATCTCGAAGTCTCGCCCGATCAGGCC
>JACETJ010000006.1 GCA_013911345.1 Congregibacter sp. | reverse complement strand
CGGCCTGTCGCGCATATTCGCTGTGTATGGCGCGCTCAACGAATCGGAACGAGTTGACGTTCTTGATCTCGGTTCGCGTGCCCAGCGCATCAGACCCTTTTTCCCGCAATGAAATGTTGATGTCACAGCGCATCGAGCCTTCGGCCATGTTGCCGTCTGAAATACCCAGATAGGTCACAAGAGAGTGCAATGCTTTGAGATAAGCCACTGCTTGCTCCGCTGACCGGAAATCGGGTTCGGTCACGATTTCGAGTAGCGGCGTGCCCGCGCGATTGAGGTCGATACCCGTCTCCCTACTAAACGCATCGTGAACCGATTTGCCCGCGTCTTCTTCGAGGTGCGCTCGGGTGATACGAATTGGGCAAAGTGTTCCATCTGTCATGGGCACATCAAAAACCCCCTCGCAGACGATGGGCGCGAAGAATTGACTGACTTGATAGCCCTTGGGTAGGTCGGGATAGAAGTAATTCTTTCGATCGAATACTGATCGCTCACCGATGCGAGCGCCAATACCAAGGCCAAAGGTTACGGCGAAGCGAACAGCCTGCTCATTCAAAACAGGAAGCATACCGGGCATGCCTAAATCGACGGCATCAGCCTGGGCGTTTGGCGCAGCACCAAAGGTGGTCGCAGAACCCGAGAAGATTTTTGATTGTGTGGCGAGCTGCAAATGCACCTCAAGACCCATGACCATTTCCCAGCTCATTACGCCATCGCTCCTAGATTCGGACGCGCGGTGTGCCAATCCGTATCTGTCTGCAGTCGATGTGCCGCATTGAGGATCGACTGCTCATCGAATGCTTTACCGATGAGTTGCAAGCCAACGGGCATGCCATTGATCAGGCCAGCTGGAGTGGAAAGGCCCGGCAGGCCCGCCAGATTTACCGCCAGCGTATAGATGTCTTCCATGTACATTGCCACCGGATCCTGCTGTTTGGCACCAAAGGGGAAGGCAATCCCTGGTGCAGAGGGTCCCGCAATAATGTCGACGTGTTCGAAGGCGCGCTGGAAATCCTCGGCGATCACCCGCCTGACCTGCTGAGCTTTATTGAAATAGGCGTCATAGAAGCCCGCCGACAGCGCATAGGTCCCCACCAAGATCCGTCTTTGCACTTCCTCGCCAAAGCCTTCGCTGCGGGATCGAAGGTAAAGGTCCTCCAGATCTGTTGGATCATCGCAACGGTATCCAAAACGCACCCCGTCATAGCGAGCCAGATTCGCTGAGGCTTCAGCGGGCGCGATGACGTAGTAGGTAGCAATCGCGTAGTGGCTGTGGGGCAATTCAATGTCAATCAGTGTGGCGCCTGCTTTCTCCAATGCTGACAGCGCTGTCATAACGCGGTCTCGAACGTCGCTGTCTAGGTCATCGTTGAAGTATTCGCGGGGTAAGCCAATTCTCAGCCCTTGGACATCGAGATTCAGCGCTTCATGAAAATTGGGAACAGGTAGGTCAGCGGAGGTCGAGTCGCCAGCATCGAGCCCTGACATAGCTGTCAGCGCGATGGCACAATCCTCAGCCGTATAAGCGAGCGGTCCCGCTTGATCTAGAGACGACGCGAACGCAATAATTCCCAACCGAGAGACCCGACCGTAGGTCGGTTTGAGGCCCGTCACGCCGCAAAGGGAAGCTGGTTGTCGGATCGAGCCCCCGGTATCTGTCCCTGTTACCAGAGGCGCCATGCCCGCCGCGAGAGCGGCTGCAGAACCGCCAGAGCTGCCACCCGGAACGCAATTCGTATCCCAGGGGTTTCTGACCGCACCAAAAAAGCTGGTCTCGTTGGACGAGCCCATTGCAAATTCATCCATATTGCACTTGCCAAGCATCACCGCGCCCTGAGCTTTCATTCTCGAGACAACCGTGGCGTCGTAAGCAGGTACAAACTGCGCCAGCATGCGCGAGCCGCAGGTTGTTCGAACATCCTGCGTGCAAAAAATATCTTTGTGGAGCAGTGGTACCCCAGTCAGCAGCCCATGCTCCCCCTTGGCAAGTGCCGCATCCGCCTGTCGCGCGCCGTCCAGTGCTTGGTCCGGACACACTGTGACGACGGCATTCAGTGCCGGGTTATGTCGCTCGATACTGCTTAGGTAGGCACGCGTGAGTTCTTCACTGGAGACGGTTTTATTCCTGAGCAGTTTTCTCAGTTCAGAGACCGAAGCGTTGAGTAGTGCGCTATCGGTCATCAGTCAATGACCTTGGGCACCAGGTAATAGCCTTGATCGCTCGCGGGGGCGGACGCCATCAGCGCCTCCCGCTCATTAACTCGGGTGACGGTATCGGGCCGTAATCGCTGTTGCATATCGTGGGGGTTAGACATCGGCACCACAGACTCGGTCTCAATCGTATTGAGTTCATCAACTAGATCCAGCACACGTCCGAAACGGTCTGTCACCTCGGGCAGGTCAGATTCCGATATGGCTAATCTGGCGAGCAGGGCGACCTTCTCGACATCTTGCTGTGTGACAGACATGGGGCGACTCCTCGGCGAAGGCCGCGAAAACTAACACACTTGTGGCTTGCCCAAAAACCCCTGCATTGCTACATTCATCCGGCATTTGTCGTCGTAAACGTTGGATTAAAGAGCATTTTCTGGCTTTTTCTAAACGTTCTCGACGTGCCCCGGTAGCGGGATGAGGCATGTCCTGACTCGATGCACCCTGGATGAATTCTTCACAGTCAAGGAATGATAATGTTTAAGCGCCTCCGAGGGATGTTTTCCACCGACTTGTCGATTGATCTCGGCACAGCGAATACACTTATTTACGTCAAGGAGCGCGGCATCATTCTGGATGAGCCGTCTGTCGTAGCAATCCGCATGCATAACGGGCAAAAGTCGATTGAGGCCGTGGGCAAAGAGGCCAAGCGAATGCTAGGGCGGACCCCGGGGAATATTCAGGCCATACGGCCACTCAAGGACGGTGTCATTGCGGATTTTCAGGTCACTGAAAAAATGCTTCAGCATTTTATTGCCAAGGTTCATGAGACCAAGTTCATTCGCCCCAGCCCAAGAGTCCTTATTTGCGTGCCATGTACGTCAACACAGGTCGAGAGGCGCGCCATTCGGGAGTCTGCTCTGAGCGCCGGCGCCCGCGAAGTGAAGCTGATAGAGGAACCCATGGCGGCTGCCATCGGCGCCGGCCTGCAAGTGGAGGAGGCCACTGGGTGCATGGTGGTCGATATTGGTGGTGGCACCACGGAGATTGCCATCATTTCGCTCAACGGCGTGGTCTACCGCGACTCTATTCGGATCGGAGGAGACAGATTCGATGAATCCATCGTGTCATACGTCCGCCGAAAATATGGAAGTCTGATTGGCGACTCGACGGCGGAGCGGATTAAGCAGGAAGTTGGTTGCGCCTATAAGTCTGATGAACTGAGAGAAATCGATGTGAGGGGCCGGCACCTTGCAGAGGGTGTGCCTAGAAGCTTTTCGCTGACCAATGATGAAATTTTGTCTGCCTTGGAAGAGCCTTTGGAGGCCATGATGCGCTCGGTGAAACTGGCGCTAGAGCAATCTCCTCCCGAATTGGCAGCGGATATTGCCGAGTCAGGTATCGTTCTGACCGGTGGCGGCGCGTTGCTTACAGATCTCGACAAGCGGATCTCTAATGAGACAGGTTTACCCGTTGTGGTTGCAGAGGATCCTCTCACCTGCGTAGCGCGAGGGGGGGGCAAAGCGCTCGAACTGATGGATCGCCACGTCCTGGACCTGCTCTCAACGGAATAATCCCCGAGCGACCGGAGCAGCGCCATTAAACCGCTTTTCCTAAAACAAAACCCGATCAGCGCAAGATTTATTGTTCTGAGCTTGATTTGTATTCTCAGCCTCTTTTTCTTTCGAGAGCACCCGCGGGTGTTGGCGATCCAGCGTGGCGCAGTTGATACGGTTGCTTTCGCCAGCGACGTGGTGCTCGCACCTTTCGATGCCTGGGACAGACTGATGGGTTCGCTGCGTTCGCGTCGCGACCTACAGGATGAAGTCCTGAGACTGCAGCAGGAGAACCGAGTACTGAAGGGGCAGTCTCAGCGGTTGGCTTCGCTGTTATCTGAAAATGCGCGCTACAAGGCGTTATTGAATTCTGCCCGGGAAATCGACGAGGAATTGATTGCCGCCCAGATCAGTTCGTTGTCACCTGATCCTGCGCGTCACGCGGTGATTTTGGACAAAGGTGCGGTTGACGGTGTTAGGCAGGGTCAACCCGTATTGGGCGCTGAAGGGCTCATTGGGCAAATCGTCCTTACAGGACAATACAGTAGTCGAGCCTTAATGATTACCGATAGTGCGCACGCCCTTCCCATACAGGTCAATCGATCGGGACTGCGGGCTATTGCCGAAGGAAGTGGGGTGATCGATCGTCTCGTCATCCGTCATCTCGCGGCCACCACAGATATTCGAGTGGGCGACTTGTTAGTCACATCCGGTCTGGGCGGGCGCTTTCCGCAAGGCTATCCCGTAGCGCGGGTGACCCATGTTGATATTGCTCCCGGTGATGCCTTTGCGGTAGTCAGTGCTGCGCCCGCATCAGCACTTGATCGCGGACGCCATGTACTGGTTGTGGCGCAGGGCGCCGTGACCAGGAAAGCAGCAACCCCGTGACCAAAGCGCATGCGACATGGGTTATTCACCTCTCGTTGCTGATCGCATTGCTAATTGTGTTGTTGCCTATCCCTATGGACTGGCGGTTTCTTCGGCCAGACATAGCGGCTTTGGTGCTGTTTTACTGGGCATTGGCGTTACCACACAGGGTGGGTGTGGCCACCGCTTTTGCTCTGGGTATGGGGCTGGACCTGATAGAGGGTGCGCCGCTGGGGCTGTCCTCTCCCGGCTTGATGCTCGCCACGCTGATTTTGCAATTTAACTACCAGCGTATTCGACAGTTTGATCCCATACAGCAGTCGGTTGTGATACTGGTATTAATGTTGTTGAGCACCGGCATTGAGCAGTGGTTGAGGAATGTTACTGGCGTCCCTGCCTTGTCTGCCGGTGCCCTGTTCGCATTATTGTTTTCCATGGCCTGCTGGATACCCCTGCGCGCGGTCCTGCGCTACTCCAGACGCTACTATGAGGTGTATTGATGCGAGTTATCCTCGCATCATCAAGCCCTCGAAGGCAGGAGTTGCTGTCACTATTGTTGCCCGCTTTCGACACTGCGGTGCCGGATATTGACGAGACGCCGCGTGAAGGAGAGCAGCCGATACACTACGTAGAAAGGTTGGCGGCAGAAAAGACCAGAGTGTGCGCAACTAGGGATTGCGTTTGCTTGGGGGCAGATACCACGGTCGCCCTGAATCATCAGATATTGGGCAAACCAAGCGACGCGCGGGAGGCAAGGCACATGCTGCGTTCGTTATCGGATAGCGTGCATGAGGTCCACACCGCTGTTGCGGTGGCGCATGCTGGGCAAATCCAGACTCGGGTGAGTTCCACTTCAGTGACCTTCACGCACTTATCCGATGCGGCGATCGATTCCTATTTACTGTCTGGGGAGCCGTGGGATAAAGCTGGGGGGTACGGCATACAGGGATATGCAGGCGCCTTTGTGAGTCGGATCACAGGAAGTTACAGCGCAGTAGTGGGACTGCCACTGAGTGAAACTCGAGAGCTCCTGCTTAAAGCCGGGATACAGCTTCAGCATGGTTAGGGCCATACCCAAACATGTGGGTCGGCTCATCTGGCCGCTCATGGTCCTCACGTTGGTCGCCCTGGCAATTTATGTCAGCGGCGGGCGGTTGCTGATGGGTGCGTTACCGCAGATGCGGTATGACATTGAGCAACTGCTTTCGGATGGTGTTGCCGGCGATGTGTCGATTGGTGAACTGCGCGGGGCGATGGATGGGTTCTCCCCCCGGCTTCACCTCGTCGATTTTTCTATCCGGGATCAGGACACCGGGAATACTGTCCAGCTTCCCGCTGCAAGTATGCGCTTAAATCCTTGGCAGACCTTGATCAGCGGTGCGCCGCGTTTCGACGAACTGTTGTTGGAGTCGCCGCGCATTCATTGGACCAGCCTGTCAGATACGAATAAAACAGAAATACCGCAAAGTGTCCGCGACGTATTTAATCGTTTCCAGCGACTTCAGATCCGGGATGCGCAGATCGTTGGGGTCATCGGGAACAGTAACGCCCAAGTGACGCTTGACGCGCTGGCACTGGATATTGATTTGCTGCGTGATGGCAGTCGTCGAGTCTTGCGACTGGCCATCGAGACTCCGGATGGCCAGCTACTCTCGGCAGAGGGAACTGGCACGGGCAATCCTTTTGCGCTTGGGCAGTTTTCAGGTGACATCGAAGGCAGCGTTACGGGAGCGGGAATCTCCTACCTGTCTCAGTTTTTCAATGTGGAGTTGACGGCTCAGGGGGGCGCGGATTTTTGGCTGTCCATGTCACGAGGTTCAGGAGAGGGGGTCGTGCAGGCCGATTTCAAGCAGCTGGAATTGATGGGTGCCAATACCGTTTCTCTCGAGACATTGAGTTTTGACACGGCATTGGTCGGCTCCAGCGGGGAGATCAATATTTGGATAGACAATGCGGTGCTTGGCTTCATGGAGCAGGTCTTTGAGGCGCCAAGAGTTCAAGTGAAACGTCTGGGTCAGGGCTGGAGGGCGTTGACCGAGGACTTTGAAGTACCGCCGTTGGTAACGGTCATCATCAAAAGTGGGTTGCTGCCAGAAAAGGTGAGTTCGATATTACAGACCCTCGATCCGAGAGGGCGTATTGATAGTCTCGCGCTGACCGTCGAATCAATTAGCGATCCGCTTGCGAGTTGGACAGCGCAGGCAGAAGTGACGAACGCCACAACAGCTCCCTACAAAAAAGTACCGGGTCTCGCAGGCATCGACGCCTCATTATCTGCCAGTGAGGTGGGCGCCACTGCGTGGATCACTACAGAAGATTATGCATTGCTCCTACCCAAGGTCTATGAGGAGCCCATTCGTATGGAGAGTGTGATCGGCAAGCTAGAGGGTCGATGGCAGCCGGACGCGCTGTTCTTGGAGAACGGGTTATTTTTGGCCCGGGCCACTGATCACCATGCCACGGTGCAGTTTGAAATTGATATTCCTTTTTCACGTGGTTCCAGCGTGCCCCTCGACATGCGGTTAGCGGCCTCGGTCAAAGATGCGCCGGTTGCGATCCGAAACGCCTATGTGCCCTATCGTATGCCTGAGCCTGCCTATCAATGGCTGCAGTCAGCTCTGCCTGAGGGGCGTATTGAAGAGGGTGTCTTCCTCTGGCGCGGCGGCTTCAAATCATATGGTCATCTGAGTCAAACCATGCAACTGGCAGTCGAACTGGCCGATGTGACATTGGACTACCAGCCTGACTGGCCAAAGTCGTTGCAATCGGCTAGCCAACTGCGTCTGGATGACACTCGTATCGACGTCTGGTCACCAGAAAGTATCATTGCGGAAGTTTCGCTGAAGGCGACTTCCGTTGGCATTCTCCTCGACGCAGGTTCGGCTTGGTTTGCCCTTAAGTCGGAGGTAGAGGGCCGCCCCGATCAGATATTGCGGACACTTCAAGCGCTCCCCGCGTTGTCAGTCGCTGAGCTTGTCATGAACGACCTCACTCTCTCGGGAGAGCAGCCGGCCAACGCCTCCCTGGGCATGAAATTCGATTTAAGAAATCTACAGAAAACCGTTGATATCAATGTCGCGGTGGATCTGATCGACGCCAGAGTGGAATCTGCTTTGCTGGACTTGCAGGCAGAAAATGTCACCGGGCCTCTGACCTACCAAACCCAGACGGGTTTTGGGTCTTCGGGACTGACCGCTACCACTTTCGGCCGACACTTGAAGGTTGAGATGGGCCCACATTTGGCGACCTCAGCCGATACCCTGTTGGCGGCGCAGCTGGATTTCGAGGTTTCAGTATCGGATTTGCTGTCCTGGCAACCAGTGAGCTTTGCTTTGCCAGCTCATGGCGTCACGTCAGCCAGCGTTGCGGTGAATGTGGCCGAAGCCGTTGCGGTAGACATTGAGTCCGATCTACGAGGTGTTCAGATAGACCTGCCGATGCCATGGGGCAAGTCAGTCGACTCGCGTGCGCCGCTAAAAGTGAGCTGGCATGATCGCGAATGGGCCGGCTGGGAGGTCTTCTGGTTTGGCCGATTTTCCGCGATCGCAGACGTGCCGGAGTATGGCGAAACAGCGGTGCTGGTTGATCTGACTCCGAGAACCCGGCCAGCCAGTTGGCCAACTCTGGCGCCCGCTCCTGGCGTGACAGTGACGGGATATCTCCCGTCACTGGACCCTGCAGATTGGCTACAACACACCGGTCATTGGGAATTTGGCAGCATCGATGGATCGTTGGCTGTCCATATTGAAGCATTGCGGATAGGACGTGCTTTATGGCGCGGTGAAGAACTGGGGCAGCTGGAATTGAGCCTCAATATGGAAGGTGCAGCGATCAGTGCTCAATTCGATATGGATTGGCTGCAGGGTCATTTTGTTCAAGATAGAGGGTTGCCGGTCTCGGAGTCCGCCGCTGATATCAAAATGCCACTGGAACGGCGGCTGACGATAGCGTACGTCGATCTTAATGAGTTACCTGAAATCAGCGAGCAGTTCACAAGCCAGGCGCCTTCCGAGCCCACGGGGTCATCTTACGACTGGCTACTGCCCCTGCCCGTATCGTTGGCGTCGGTAAAAAGTGGCGATAAGGACCTCGGAGGTCTCTCATTAGCCGTCGATTACAGTGATTCGGAGGGCTGGGTATTTCGGGACATAACGGGTGAATTTCTTGGTATCCAGTGGTTGCCCACTACACGCATCGCATGGCGTTCCAATGATGCGGGTGACGATACTCGGCTAACGCTTGCAGCCGAACTTGAGGATATTGGGACAACCCTTGAATTAATTGGCGTCACACCGATAGTGGAGACGCGCAGTGGGCTCTTACAAACCGATTGGCAATGGTCGGGCAGTCCGGCGGAATTTGAGTTGAGTTCAGTCACAGGCGTGTTGAACCTCGAGATGCAATCGGGATCATTTCTGTCGGCCAATGCGGAAGCGACAGGCGCGCTGCGACTGCTGAGTCTTCTGAATCTCTCTGGGCTTTTCCGCCGCGCGAATATGAATCAATTGTTCGACCCGGGAGTCACTTTTGATCAGGCCGGGGGTGTTTTCGAATTTAATAGTGGGATGCTGCACATCCCCGGCTTCTCAATCGAGGGGTCTGGCGGTTATTTCAACTTCAGCAGTGATATAGACCTGATCGCTGAAACACTGAATGGCGAGCTGGTGGTGACGCTGCCTCTCGTTGAGAATATACCGTGGGTTGCCGCGCTGGCGGGCGGACTTCCGATAGCCGCCGGTACATATCTAATAGGGAAAGTTTTTGAAGACCAAATGAATCAACTCTCAAGCGGTGTCTACGCGGTCAGTGGTGATCTCGAGGATCCACAAGTAGCATTTGAGCGCGTTTTTGACGCCAAATCGCGCCTACCAGAAACAGAGCCTCAAGACGTCTTGGAATCAGTGTTGTCGAGCCCCGACAAATAACGGAAGAGTTTCTTACTGTGAGCTTTTGCATTGCCGCGTTCGACTTCCCGGGGATGCTGTCGTATCCACTGTCGCAATAGAGAAATTTCGGCGTCTGGCCAAATGGCGAGGATGTCGCCCAATGCGGCGTCTCCCTCCGTGCGTAATCGATCTCTGGCCAGTTCAACTCTGTGAAATCCAGCGGTGGTTGCATTGTGTTGCTGATCGAGTATCGCGAGACTCTTCGCGATGGGTTCTATGTCGACAGAACGCATGAGTTTCCCGATAAACTGCAGCTGCCGTTTGAGTCCGCCTCGTGCTCTGATTCCGCGAGCCATTTCCACGGCCTCTTTAAGCCGCTCATCATCAATTTGGATGCGGTCGAGATCGGCTCGAGGCAGGCTCACCAGACGCTCGCCCATCTCCTGCAATGCATGCATCTGCCTTTTAAGCTCACTTTTACTGGGCCGCTGGTCCTCCCATTCATTTGCGTCACTATCGGTCACAGATTGCCTGGTCCTTAGCCATAAAATACGGTGGCGAGGCCGAGAAAAGCCAGGAACCCCACCACATCAGTAATGGTTGTTACCAGTACGCCCCCAGCGAGCGCGGGGTCTATGCGCATTCTGCGTAACACAATGGGCAGTCCCGCGCCCGTCAAGCCAGCGGTAACAAGATTAATCAGCATGGCACAAGCAATAACCGCACCGAGGATCATATCTCCAAACCAAATTGAAGCCGTAGCGGCAATGACTGCAGCCCAGAGCAGGCCATTGAACAGTCCCACGAGAGACTCACGGCCGATTAACCACAACTGATTGCGATCGCTGATTTGTCCCATGGCCATTGCACGAATCAAGATGGTCAGGCTTTGGGTGCCCGCTATGCCGCCCATTGAGGCGACGATAGGCATCAAAACAGCGAGAGCCACAACTTTCTCGATAGTGCCCTGAAATATATTGATCACTGAGGAAGCCAACAATGCGGTAACTAGGTTGAGCCCCAGCCAAACCGCTCGCCGAGGAGCCGACTGCCACACCGGCGCAAAGGTATCTTCTTCTGCAAGGCCCGCCAGAGAAGTCAGCGAGTGATCTGCTTCTTCCATGATGACATCGACCACGTCATCGATGGTGATCCTTCCCAGTAGCTTACCGCTATCATCAACAACGGGTGCTGAAATCCAGTCGTTTCGCTCAAACCGACGCGCAACCTCTGTCGCGGGTGTATCGGCGTTAATGGCTTCCTGATCAGTGATCATCATCTCCCTCACTGAAACGGCGGGATCTGAGACCAACACCGTGCCTATCGGGAGGAGCCCCACGAAACGATCAGTTCGATTCACGACGATAAGGTTGTCGGTGTTTGGCGGGATCTCGGCGTGTCTTCGAAGGTACCGCAGCACGACATCTAGCGTCAGATCCGCCCGGATGGTGATTGTGTCGGTGCTCATGAGGCCGCCGGCCACGTCATCGGGGAAGCTCAGTACTTTTTGTAACCTCTGGCGATACTGTTCGTCCATGATCGCCAAGACCTGCCCCGTTACCTCATCGGGTAGCTCATGCAAGATATCTGCTACGTCGTCGTCGTCCAGCTGCCCGACGATTTCGGCCAGAGCCTCTGGTTCGCGATCAATCAGCGTGGCGTTGCGCAAATCATCGGGCAGCTCATTGACAACCAGTGCCTCCTGCTCGGGTTCGAGTAGCCCAAGCAAAACGGAGCGGTAGTCTGGCGGCGATGAGCTGATTAAGTGCGCCACGTCGCCGGGGGACATGTCGGCCAAAATACCCGCCACATCGACCAGCGTCTCAGCGCGCAGCGCGACATCGATACGTTCGGTCTTCACAGAAAAGTTGGCAGGTGAATTCACGACGGGACCTCCATGGAGGTGCTCATTATCCGCTACCGATATAGAAGTTCTACCCGCGAAAATGCCTTTGTGACTTATTCCAGCTCGCCAAATCCATTGCTGAATAGCACTTCCAGAGCTTCCAGCGCTGCTTGCTCGTCGTTCCCATCGAGAGTGACCTCGAGGATTGCGCCACAGGGAGCCGCTAACATCAGCACAGACATAATACTTTTGGCATCAATGGTCTGTCCTTGATGCGTCAACCGAATTTCACTGGTGTATCGGGCTGCACAATCCACGAGTTTGGCTGCGGGGCGAGCGTGCAGGCCCAGAGGATTCATGATGGTGAGTTGGCCGCGCGTCATGGTGAATTCACTCGGGGGAGATCCCGGTGCCGGATCTGAGCTGACGGGTAGCGCTGCAGCAGGTCCTCATGCAACCTAGTTGCGAGATAGACCGAACGATGCTGCCCGCCGGTACACCCAACAGCAATGGTCATGTAACTCCGATCCGATGCGTCGAATTCGTGAAGCATGTCTTCGATAAAGCCCCGCAGCGTCTCGTAGAAATTCAAACACCGCGAATCGTTTTCAAGAAACTCTCTAACAGATTCGTCTGTCCCATCTAAAGCCCTGAGATCGTCTCGCCAATAAGGGTTGGGCAGCGCGCGAGCATCGAACACAAAGTCGGCGTCGGTCGGCACCCCACGTTTGAAAGCAAAAGATTCCAGCAGAATGGACTGGCCGTCCCTTTGCCCCACAATACGGTTGGTGATCATATCTCTAAGCGCTCGCGGAGTGAGATCCGTCGTGTCTATGAGAAGATCTGCGGCTGCGGCAATGAACTCGAGATGTTTTCTTTCCCGCGAGATTGCTTCGGGTAGTGAATTGTCAGATCCCGCGAGGGGGTGTCGGCGGCGAGTCTCGCTGAAGCGCTTTAAGAGAACATATGGTTGCGCGTCGAGAAAGATAATGAGTCTGTCCTTCAGCGCGAGTAGGGGGTCGAGAGCCCGAACATCGTCGTCGCCCATTTTCATCGCGCGAGCATCGATGCACACCGCTATGCCATGAAATCTCTTGTAGTCCGGGTGGTCCAAAACTTCCTCGGCAAAGGCTGTTAATAGCCTTGGGGGAAGATTATCGACGCAGTAGTATCCTTCGTCTTCCAGCAATCGCAATGCGCTGCTTTTGCCGGCTCCCGAGCTGCCACTGATGATGATTAGCCGCGGTTTCACATTGTGGCTCCCTGGAGCAGTATCGCTTTCGCCTGCTCGGCGTTCTGCGCCTCCCGGATGCCCGATCGCACGCTGTCGTGCGAGAAGGAGCGAGCGAGTCCCGCTAAGAGATGGAGATGCTCCTCGGTTGCCTCTTCGGGCACGAGTAGCACGAAAACGATATCGACCTTGCTGCCGTCTGGGCTACCGTAGTCAAGAGGTTCTTGCAGTATGACCAGACACCCCGCGGCTTCTGTGCACTGTGCTGCGCGACAATGAGGTATCGCTACGCCCTCACCAATGGCGGTGCTGCCTAGTTTTTCCCGATCGAGTAGCGCCCGGTAAATGGCTTGGCTATGGAGGCCTAATTCCTCGCTCAGCGACTCTGCTGATCGCTCGAACAGCCGTTTCTTGCTCAGCAAAGACTCGCCGCAGAGCACCTGAATATGTGGCAGCGCCAATGGGGTCTGATTTGACATCAATCAATGGCCTCGGTGCTTTTCCTTGTGCTTAATAACCTGGCGATCAAGCTTATCGGCTAGTGCTTCGATGGCGATGTACATGTCGTCAGACTCTGATGAGGCAAATAAGTCAGCGCCAGCAACATGCAGATTCGCTTCTGCTTTATGGAGATGCTTCTCGACAATCAGCGTGACTTCAATACGCGTGATGTGGTCACCATGGCGTTGTATGGGCGCCAGCTTATCTTCAACATGTTGTCTGATGGCGGTGGTCACGTCCAAGTGGTGTCCGCTAATGGTCAAATTCATACCGCACTCCTTTGTCGACGATTTTTCAATATCATTTTAGACGTTTGCGTTCATTCGAGGGCGGGATCGATAGTTGATCCCTGTATTTGGCGATGGTTCTGCGCGCTACCGCTATGCCCTGTTCTTTCAGTAGTGCGCATAATTTTGCGTCACTAAGCGGTTTGCGAAGGTTTTCCTCAGAGACCAACTGTCGGATGGCGGCTTTGATTGCGGTCGAGGCGATGTCATCTCCTTGCTCTCCTGTCACTCGGCTTGAGAAAAAGTACTTGAGTTCAAATGTACCTCTGGGGGTATGCAAATATTTTCGAGTGGTAGCGCGTGAGACAGTCGACTCGTGTAAGTCCACTTCTTTGGCGATATCTGCCAATACCAGTGGCTTCATGCCAATCTCACCCAATTCAAGGAACGACTTTTGATGCTCAATGATCTTAGTGGCAACTTTGAGCAGGGTTTCATTGCGGCTTTGCAGGCTCTTCATGAACCACCGTGCCTCTTGCAGCTGTTCTTTGACGTACCCTCGATCTGCGGCTGATCCACCATTGAGCATGGCGACATAATGATCGTTAACTCTCAGTCTAGGCGCGACTTCTGGATTGAGTTCGACTTGCCATCTTCCGTCCTGCTGTCGGACAAAGACATCGGGCGTGACGAATTCGGTTTGCTCGCCTCCAATGGAAGCGCCGGGAGTGGGATCGAGAGAACGAATCAGTTGAATTGCCCCGTCCAGTTCCGATTCATTGGAACGGAGCTTTTTAGCCAACTGTCTTGGGGGGGCTGTCGGCAACTGCGCAAGGTGACGGCTGACAAGCGCTCCGGCTATTTCTCGAAACGGTGTGTCCGATGACAGCTGTCTGAGCTGAATGAGCAGACACTCCCGAAGGTCAGCAGCGAAAAGCCCCGGTGGTTCAAAGTGCTGAAGTCTGTGCAACACCGCCAGCACCTCGTCGAGATCGATGTGCTCCATATCCAGATCAGTGTGAATATCTTCCGGCGTTTGCGTCAGGCGACCATCAGTGTCTATGGCGTCGATCAATGCGAGAGCAATGAAATGGTCAGTATCGGAAAAACGAGTCAAATTGAGCTGCCACAGAAGATGGTCTCTGAGTGACTCCTGTTCCGAGTCATGCTCGGAAAAATCCGTGTCGGTCGGGGTGTTGGAGATCGGTGGCGCCGAGGAGGGCAGGGCATCTTCCCAGACTGTATCTACTGCCAGATCGTCACTGGCATCCTCATCTGGTGCTATTTCACTAAAGTCGAGATCTTCCTGATCTGAGGAGTCGCTCTCCCGCTCGAGTAGCGCATTCGACTCTAGGGTTTCTTCAATAGTTTGCTGCAGGTCAACGGTGCTGAGCTGTAGCAGTTTTATTGCCTGCTGCAACTGCGGAGTCAGAGCCAGTTGTTGTCCGAGTTTTAACTGTAGCGCCTGTTTCATACCGCCGGTGATGCCACATTGGCTCACCAGTTTATCGTCACACCACAGCGTTGCAACCAAGTTGGCAAGGAAATTGCTTGCGCGTCAGCTGAGAATCGCTCAATTAGGGCTCTTTTTTGGCGATCTCTGGGGATCTAGAGAGAAAAGTGTTCGCCAAGATAGGTTTCGCGGACCTTGTCATTGGCCAGTACTTCCGGCGGAGTGCCTGATGCGATGACGTGGCCCTCTCCAACAATGTATGCGCGCTCGCAAATATCCAGAGTCTCTCTGACATTATGATCGGTGATCAGGACGCCAATATCCCGTGCCTTCAGGTGCGTGATGATGTCCTTGATGTCCGATATGGAGATAGGGTCAACCCCTGCAAATGGCTCGTCCAATAAGATAACAGTCGGCTCGGTTGCGAGCGCCCGTGCGATCTCGACTCGCCGCCGTTCGCCTCCAGACAGGGCCTGCCCCAAAGAATCAGCCAAATGGCCGACATTGAACTCCTCGAGCAGTGCTTGGGCCATTTCTTGTCGAGTTTTGCGGTTGAGTTCCTTGCGTGTTTCAAGAATGGCCAGCAGGTTGTCCCTTACCGACAGCTGTCTGAAGATCGATGCTTCTTGAGGCAGGTATCCAATACCCGCGCGGGCTCGTCGATGCATGGGCAGCGCCATGAGTGATTGACCGTCCAGTTGGATATCTCCCGCATCTGCCTCGACCAGTCCCACGATCATGTAAAAACAAGTGGTCTTGCCCGCTCCATTGGGTCCCAGCAAGCCGACAATTTCCCCTGCGCTCACCTGCAGCGAAACGTCCCGAACCACTGGCCGACCGCCGTAAGCCTTGGCGAGATGGTGTGCACTGAGGGTGCTACTCATCTGGTTGACGACTCCGTAGGTTCTCCGGCGGAATAACAACCTCTACGCGGTCCGCGCCCTCTGCACCCGGGGTCCCTGCAGCCCTGACGGTTCGCTGGGTGACAAGGTAATCAATCTGGTTGCCCGACAGAGTCGAACCATCCTGAGCAATACGCGCATCATCAATTAAGCGCACAAGGTCACTGGACCGGATGTATTCAATACGCTTAGCCGAAGCGTCAACGGGTGCTTGGTCGACAGTCGGTTGTTGAACAAGGGTAGCTGGCTGTCCAGTGGCGACAATCTTGTCCGCCTCTGCAGCGCCGTGACGTATCGAAAGCGTGTCAGCAGAGATGCGCAAAGAGCCCTGAGTCAGAACGACATTGCCCTCGTAGCGAGTCTCTCCTCTGCCTTCATCTCGAACGGCGACATCGGCGGTAATCTGAATCGGTTGATTTCGATCGGAGTCGAGGCCATGGGCGTGTAAGGCCACGACAAAGAGGGTCAGCAGAGACCATTGAAAAAAGCGGCCGAGATTATTCATAGTCGGTAACGACATCACCTTTTAGCGTGGCGGTGTTGGTTTGAAGGTCCAGCTCAAAGGATGCGCCGGTGGTCCGGCTGCCTTGGCCTGTCATCACCACCTCATGCTCCCCCACAGCCCGCTTTTGGTTCATATAAAGCCGCATGGCCTCCGTGCTGACGACAGCCTCCCTGCTACGCTCCAACACTGTGACTCCATTTTTCAATACGAGTTCATTAGTGGCCTCAAAGAAAATGCCTTCCGAGGCGTCAATATCCCACTGAGCATCATCTTCACCGTGCGCGCGGTAGCGAATGTCGTTGAGGGAGGTTTCGTCGCTGTTAAGCCACCTTGTGGCTGTGCCAATCTGCAGCACATCTGATGCAGGGCCGCTCGCTGAGAAATGCGTCCGGGTTCCGTCCACTAGATAGCTGCCAACAACAGATTTTTCCGCAGTGTTCACGGGCAGGCTTGTGCTCGACGCGGGTGCAAGAATCTGCCAAAGCGCGACTCCCAAAGCGACGACACCAGTTGAAATGACCAGAGTCCTCATCAGTAGGTGTTTTGCAGGTCTTGGAGCTGCCCCTGAGCTTGCAAGATAAAGTCACACAACGCTCGTACTGCGCCATGGCCGCCTGGCAAAGGCGCTATCCAGTCCGCATTATTTTTGATCAGATCAGCCGCGTCACTGGGACAAGTAGCGAGGCCAGCCAGACGCATTGCGCCCAAATCAGGAAGATCATCTCCCATGTAGGCGACCGATGCCGCAGCTTGCTGCCGAAGCGCCAATATTTCCTCAAGCGCTGCCCCCTTATCTTCGCGACCTTGAATCAGTGCGGAGATACCCAATTCGGTTGCACGTCGCTCCACAGCCTCGGATGATCTGCCAGTAATGATGGCGACCTCAATACCCCCCCGCTGCAAGAGCTTGATACCCAGACCGTCCTTGACGTTAAAGGCCTTGCTTTCAGGTTCTCCTGCACCCCGGTACACCAACCTGCCATCGGTCATCACGCCATCGACATCCAGTACAACCAGCGTCACTGACTCGGCTTTTTGTGCAGCTCGGCCTGTCATGAGATGCCCGCTTTGAGGAGAGCCAGTAGTGTCACGACACCCTCTATGTGATGTGTTTCATTAACGATAACCAGCGTACTGATCTGATGTCGTTCCATCATGCTCATTGCTTCAGCAGCCAATAAATCTTCCTTCACCACCCGCGCGCCAGGTGTCATGACCTCAGAGAGAGGGGTGTTTTTGAGGTCTGCTTGGTCTTCAACTACCCGCCGCAGATCTCCGTCAGTGAAAACGCCCAGCAACTTGCCATCCTTGTCTGCGATGGTGGTCATGCCAAGCCCTTTCTTTGTCATCTCGAACAGCGCCTCGGCCAGTGTGGCATCGGGTGTGACCAGCGGCACCTCATCAGCTCGGTGCATCACATCAGCAACTCGAAGCAGCAACCGTTTGCCAAGGGTCCCTCCGGGGTGGGAAAAGGCGAACTCTTCCGCAGTGAAGCCTCTTGCCTCAAGGATCGCTATGGCCAAGGCGTCGCCCATCACCAGCGCCGCGGTGGTGCTGGAAGTTGGCGCCAGATTCAAAGGGCAGGCCTCGGTTTCGACTGCTACCAGCAGATGTACATTTGACGCTTGAGCAAGGTCAGAGTTTTTATCGCCTGTCATGCTGATCAGCGGCACATCCAATCGCTTGATGAGAGGCAGGAGGGTCAGAATTTCGTGTGTGCCGCCACTGTTAGACAGGGCGATGACGCAGTCATTCGGGGTAATCATGCCCATGTCACCATGTGACGCCTCAGCAGGATGAACAAAGAACGCAGGGGTTCCAGTGCTTGCCAGCGTGGCGGCGATCTTGCCCGCGATGTGGCCGCTTTTCCCCATGCCCGTTACCACCACTCGCCCTGTTACCCCCAGTAATACCCGGCACGCCGCCGCGAATGAGGCGCCCAGACTGTCGCCGAGCGCGCCTACGGCCTGGCTTTCCAGAGAGATGGTTCTCTGTGCAGATTCTATGAAAAAGTGATCAGTGTGCTCAGCCATATTCAGCGATATCAGGTATGGAGTCAGGGTGCCATGAAGAGCCAGCAGTAATAAGCGATGTAGAGCGACAACAGCACCGTTCCCGTGCCTCTCCACAAAACGCCGGCGCCGGACTCACCATTCCAACGCCAGATAGCCGCCAGAGCAAGAACCAGAGATGTGAGAAATACCGCGACCATATCCCTGCTAATCACCTCAGGAGCCAGTTGCAGGTCACCCCAGAAGCCCGGAATGGCAAGCACCAAAAGGATATTGAACATGTTGGAGCCTAGAATGGCTCCTACAGCCATATCTGCATGGCCTTTCATTGCACTCATGACCGATGCAGCCAATTCAGGCAAGCTGGTTCCCACGGCAACAATAGTCAGACCGATTACGAGCTCTGATACGCCCAATTCGGCGGCTATTTGTGACGAGGCCCATACCAATATCCTCGATGACGCAATCAGCACCGCCAAGCCTCCGAGGAACGATATCCAGGCCACAGGCAGACTCAGCGTCGGAACCTCTGGGGTCTCGCTATTGATGTCGGGTTTTTTGGCGTGGTGCGCGATGCGCGCAAAAAAGAGTCCCAAAGTGCCGAGTAATATCAAACTGTCTGTGCTCGACAGTTCCAGATCCCACAGCAGTCCCCAGGTCAGCAAAACGGCCAGGAGCAAAAACGGCAGATCGATGAAGGTGGTACTGCGACCTAAAGTGATGGCACTAAAAAGCAGTGTGACGCCCAACACCAGGCCGACGTTTGCAATGTTAGAGCCTAGCGCGTTGCCCACCGCCAGCTCTCCTGAGTCCGCGACTGCAGACATAATTGAAATCAGAATCTCGGGGGCAGAAGTACCCACCGATACAATGGTCAGGCCGATCAGCATCGGTGTCAGTCCGGCCCGGCTCGCAATCGCAGAGGCGCCGTCCACGAAACGGTCCGCACTCCACACCAAAGCGATCAGACCTGCTGCAATCGCTAGCGAATACCACAACACAGCATTTTCCTTATTTCTTCCGACGGGTGGGCGAGTGACCATCGCGCCGATCAGGTATCATGGTACACATCCGGGCGCTTGGTTTGACGAGACCCAGCAAATGTAGCGCCCTAGGTAGTCTACCCCAGTCACCCCCCTTTATGGCGGGCATTGCCAATCGCTTTGCAGGGGTGGCTGTACTTGATTCAGTGAAAGCGTGAAGAGGAGTTTGCCGTGTTCTTCGCTAAGAGGTGTTTCCAAGCCGCCGTCACTGTGGCTTTCGCGCTGATGCAGAGTATTGCAGCAGCAGAGACCGAGCAGCATCCGCCGAGTCATCTTGGGCCGGCAGAGGTGATCAGCGAGGTCACCACTCAGGTGATGCAGGTAGTGGCTGAGGCCGATACCTACTTTGATGATGATCCAGACCGCTACTATCGGGAAATCGATAGCGCGCTGTCGGAGCTGGTCGATTGGCGGGGGTTTGCCACGGCGGTGATGGGCGACTATTACAGTCGTGGCCGTTCCATGGATCAGGCGGGTAGAGCTAATTTGAAGCGTCAGCGTGACGACTTCGCGATCAACCTTCGGGAAGGTCTGATTCGCAGTTATGCCAAGGGCTTGCTTGCTTTCGGTGGAGCCAGGATGGAAGTGGAGGGTGTCGAGGCATCGCCTCAAAGCACACGTGTCGCCTCGGTCACCCAGTTGGTTTATGGTGAAGCTGAGCGGGTGTACACCATTCGCTACCAAATGGGGCAATACAAAGACGGCTCGTGGCGTCTGCGCAATCTGATCATCGAGACCATTAACCTGGGCGAGATATATCGCAACCAATTCGCCGCGTTAGCGGTGGAGGCAGATGGTGATCTCGATCAGGTGGTCAGCCAATGGAACGCAACGATTGCTGAACAGGCGGAGGCAATATCAGGTGACTGAGCAAGAACTGACCGGTTTACTGCAAGCGGCCTTCCCCGGCGCTGAGATTGCCGTTGCCTTGGATGGAGGGCATGTTGATATCACGGTGATCAGTGCCGATTTCGAGGGATTGAGACCTGTTGCTTGCCAGCAACGTGTTTACGAGCCGCTTTCTGCGCTCATTGCTGACGGCACACTTCACGCGGTTCAAATCAGTGCCCGGACCCCTTGAGGAAGGCTGGCATTGGACAGTCTCATTATTTCAGGGGGCCGACGCCTTGAAGGCGTCCTAGCTGCCGCTGGTTCGAAAAATGCCGCCCTGCCCATACTCGCGGCAACGCTGCTGACCCACGAAACCTGCACTCTGAGCCGAGTGCCGGTGCTGAGAGATGTCAGCACGATGCTGACTCTGCTCTCAAGCCTGGGTGTGAATGTCAGGCGGGGGGAGGGTGGTGTTGTCGAGGTGCAGGCTGAGTCGGTGGAGCACCTGACTGCGCCCTATGATCTGGTCAAAACCATGCGGGCATCTATTTTGGTGTTGGGGCCACTGCTTGCGAGATACGGCAAGGCCGAGGTGTCTTTTCCGGGCGGATGCTCGATCGGCAGCCGGCCTGTAGACCTGCACATCAGATCACTTGAAGCGATGGGCGCCACTGTTACGGTAGAAGGTGGCTACATTGTCGCTGTCGCACCGTCGGGCCTGTCTGGAGCAGACTTTACCTTTGATACCGTGACGGTCGGGGGCACCGAAAATGCCGTGATGGCGGCGGCGTTGGCGCGGGGACGCACGATCCTAAGGAATGTGGCCCGCGAACCTGAGATCGTTGATCTCGTGCGCTTTCTCAAAGCCATGGGCGCCGCGATCGAGGGTGAGGGGACAGATACTTTGGAGGTGATGGGGGTTGATTCACTGCAAGGCACCGCATGGCAGGTAATGCCTGACCGAATTGAAGTGGGTACTTATCTCGTTGCGGCTGCCGCGACGCGCGGCAAGGTGAGAATAGAAGGCATCGCGCCCCAGCTTCTGGGTGTTGTGCGCGATAAGCTCAAGGAAGCAGGGGCCAACATGACCGAGGGTGATGACTGGATAGCACTCGATATGCAGGGCAACAGACCTAGAGCAGTCGATGTTGTTACTGAGCCTTACCCGGGGTTTCCAACTGATATGCAGGCTCAATTCACCGCCATGAATGCGGTTGCCGAGGGGACTTGCTGTGTTACGGAGACCATATTTGAAAATCGGCTCATGCAGGCTCATGAGATGAAGCGAATGGGGGCAGAGATTCTGATCGATGGGGACAGTGCGCACA
>JACETJ010000059.1 GCA_013911345.1 Congregibacter sp. | reverse complement strand
GATCTGCGACATCCTTCAGTTGCCCGCCTTTCTGGCCCGCCAAACGGATCTGGTGGCGGCGATGGCGCGGACCGGTGCGGCAATCAATATCAAGAAACCCCAGTTTTTAAGCCCCGAGCAGATGGCCAACGTGGTGGCGAAATTTCGCGAGTGCGGCAATGACCAATTGATGGTGTGTGAGCGCGGCAGCAATTTTGGCTACGACAATCTGGTGGTCGATATGTTGGGTTTCGATGTGATGCGGGAGGCCACCTCTGGCTGCCCGCTGATTTTTGACGTTACCCACTCATTGCAGCGCCGCGACCCGGGTGACGCCGCGTCGGGCGGACGTCGGTCACAGGTCTTAAGGCTTGCCAAAGCGGGCGCCGCGATGGGCATTGCCGGCTTGTTTCTGGAAGCGCACCCCAACCCTGATCAAGCGCTGTGCGATGGTCCCAGCGCGTTGCCGCTGCAGCAGCTGGAGGGTTTTCTTGAACAGGTCAAAGCGGTGGACGTGTTGGTGAAATCCCAGCCTGATCTGGCCATTATCTGAGCCTCCGATATCTAGGAGTTATGTTGTGAGTGAGATCGTCGATGTACGTGCCTTTGAGATGTTGGATTCCCGAGGGAATCCCACCGTCATGGCCGAGGTCACGTTGGATGACGACAGTGTCGGGAGTGCCTGCGCGCCATCGGGCGCCAGCACCGGCACCCGAGAAGCGCTTGAGCTCCGCGATGGCGATGCGTCACGGTATCTGGGCAAAGGTGTGCAGACCGCGGTGGGGCACGCAAACGGCCCTATCCGTGAACTGCTGATTGGGCACGATGCGCTGGATCAATCTGGGGTGGACCAGCGCATGATTGAGGCCGATGGGACAGAGAACAAAGCCCATTTCGGCGCCAACGCCATGCTTGCCGTTTCACTGGCGACTGCAAAGGCGGCGGCAGTGTCAGCCAAAAAACCGTTGTATCAACATATCGCTGATCTGTCCGGTACCACTGCGCTCTCTCTGCCGGTGCCCATGATGAACATTTTGAACGGCGGAGAGCATGCTGATAACAACGTTGATATTCAGGAGTTCATGATTCAGCCCGTCTCGGCGAGCAATTTCGCCGAGGCGTTGAGGATGGGTGCTGAAATTTTTCACCATCTCAAAAAGGTGCTGTCTGGCCGAGGCTTGGCGACCGCGGTCGGCGATGAAGGCGGATTCGCGCCAGACTTGCCCTCGAATGCAGCTGCGCTTGACGTTATCGGCGAGGCGGTAAGCCATGCCGGCTATACGCTGGGTGAAGACATCACGCTCGCGCTCGATTGCGCTGCGTCAGAATTTTATCGGGACGGTCGTTACCATCTTCAGGGGGACGGCGCGGACTACGACAGCGAAGGATTTGCCGATTACCTGGCGGCATTGACGGCTGAGCATCCCATTGTTTCGATAGAAGATGGTCTAGATGAATCGGATTGGGCAGGATGGGCCGTGCTCACAAAGAAATTGGGTGATCGTATTCAGTTGGTCGGCGACGATTTGTTCGTTACCAACACCAGCATTCTCAAGCGCGGTATTGACGAGGGCATCGCCAATTCCATCCTGATCAAATTTAATCAGATCGGCACGCTCACCGAGACCCTCGAGGCGATTGCCATGGCCAAGGCTGCGGGATATACGGCGGTTATTTCTCACCGCTCAGGGGAAACCGAGGACGCGACGATTGCTGATTTGGCGGTGGGCACTGGCGCCGGTCAAATCAAGACCGGATCTTTATGCCGCTCAGATCGTGTCGCCAAGTACAACCGGCTGCTGCGGATAGAGGCCGAATTGGGCCTGACTGCGCCGTATCCGGGCCGGGATATCCTGACGAGGGGCTGATGCGCTGGCTAATTGGTGGGCTTCTGGGCCTTTTCTTGTTGCTGCAGTACCGGCTGTGGTTCTCCGACGGGGGATTAGCTGAGGCAAGTCGGTTGAGCGCCCAACTTGAGGAGGCAGAGGCCGAAAACGCGGCTCTGGCGGCGCGCAATGCGGTGCTGACGCAGGAGGTCATGGCGTTACAGGGGGGCACTGAGGCCGTAGAGAAAAATGCGCGGGAGAATCTCGGCCTGATCAAGGAAGGCGAGGTGTACTACCAGTTTGTTGAGGAGCCAGAGGCGCCGTGAACAGCATCTGGGCGGTGGTGCCAGCGGCTGGATCTGGACGTCGGCTGGGTGGCGAGATTCCCAAGCAATATCGGGAAATTGCGGGGGCGCCACTGATGGAGCATACCCTCCGTGCGTTGCTGGAGAGTCCGGATATTCGTGGCGTTGTGGTGGCGCTGGATCCCTCAGACCGACGCGCTGACGCCATTGAGAGTCTCTCTGATGTACGAGTGCAAACGACCCCCGGTGGCGCGGAGCGCGCAGACTCTGTGATGGCGGGCCTCGAACTGTTGGCCAGTCAGGCGACCGAGGAAGACTGGGTCCTGGTTCACGATGCCGCGCGTCCCTGCCTTCCTCTGGAGGCACTCACCGCGTTGGTCGAGCGGGCGCGACTCACGGGTGAAGGGGCGATCCTCGCTGAGCCGGTCGCTGATACGCTCAAGCAGGTTGATGATGCGGGATCCGTTGCGGGCACGGTTGATCGCGCTTCACTTTGGCGTGCTCAGACCCCACAGTTGTTCCCACTTTTTCCACTGCGTGCAGCACTGGGGCAGTGTTTCGAAGAGGGTGTGAGTGTGACCGATGAAGCGATGGCGATGGAGTACGTTGGCCAACCGGTGCATGTGGTAGAGGGGCCGTCCAGTAACATCAAGGTGACCGTCGAGGCAGATCTGGCCTTCGCGGACCTCGTTCTCAGAAAGAGAGGAGCTCAATAACATGATGCGGATTGGCCATGGATACGACGTGCATGCGTTTGGCGATGGTGATCATGTTGTACTCGGCGGCGTTCGGATCGACTGTGACCGCGGGCTGGTGGCGCACTCTGACGGGGACGTGATGATCCATGCGCTGTGTGATGCACTGCTGGGCGCGGCGGGTCTGGGTGACATTGGCAAACATTTTCCCGATACCGACGAACGATTAAGTGGAGTAGACAGTAGAGACCTGTTGCGTGCGGTGGTATCCCAACTCGATGCCGCCGGTTGGTCAGTAGGCAACGTTGACCTGACCGTCATTGCCCAGACCCCCCGACTCAGTGATCACGTCTCGGCAATGCAGATGAATCTCGCTCATGATCTCGGTGTTGAGCAGGATTGCGTCAACGTCAAAGCGACGACCACCGAGCGCCTCGGATTTGTCGGGCGCGAGGAGGGTATCGCCAGTCATGCTGTGGCGCTTTTGACGAGTCAAGGCTTGCCTGCGTGAGTCGACAGGGTATCGGCATGACCTCCCAGCGCACGCGGGAGCGACTCATACAGCGCTTGATGGATCAGGGTATCACTCGGTTTGAGGTGCTCGAGGCGATCCGGAGTGTGCCCCGTCACCTGTTCGTTGATGAGGCGCTTGCGCATCGGTCATATGAGGATACCGCCTTGCCCATTGGCTACGGGCAAACCCTGTCGCAGCCCTATGTGGTTGCGAAAATGAGTGAGCTGGCATTAGCACATGGGCGCCCCAAAAAAGTGTTGGAACTGGGCAGTGGCTCGGGCTATCAGACAGCGATTCTGGCGAGCCTTGTTGATGAAATCTGCGCCATCGAGCGCATCAAGCCGCTTCTTGACCGCGCGCGGCGGCAGCTACGAGAGCTGCGCATACGGAACGTGCGGCTGCGCCACGGAGACGGACTGGAAGGCTGGCCAAGCGAGGCGCCCTTTGACCTGATTCTTGGGGCTGCAGCACCGGAACACATCCCCTCTGGTTTGCTTGAGCAGCTTGCTCCAGGCGGACGCCTGATCTTGCCAGTGGGCGGTCGACGGCAGCAGTTGATAATGGTGACAGCCTCTCCAGAAGGTTATGTCGAGGAGGTGATTGAGGAGGTCAACTTTGTGCCCATGGTTCGAGGAGTGAGGCGTTGAGTCAGTTTTCGGGCGGCGTGTTCCTGCGCGGTATGGCCATGGGGGCGGCGGATATTGTTCCGGGTGTTTCCGGGGGCACTATTGCGCTCATTACGGGGATCTACGAGCGCTTGTTAAACGCTATCGTGGCGTTCGATAAACACGCTCTGACTTTGTTGTTTACCGGCCGATGGGTTGCGCTATGGCATCGACTGGATGGCGCGTTTATCACCGTGCTTCTGTTGGGCATTCTTACGGCGATTTTTTCTCTGGCTTCAGGCATTCACTGGCTGCTGACACACTATCCGCAACCGCTTTGGTCTTTTTTTACCGGCTTGATACTAATCAGCGCGGTCCTGCTGCTGCGCGAGGAAGTCACATTAAATCGCCCGGGTAAGCTGATCGGTTTTACGGTGGGCTGCTGTGTGGCTGTTGGCGCCGCACTCATGCCGCCCGTGCCGTTTTTAACGGGGCTGCCAGGCCTATTTTGTGCCGGCGCCATCGCGATCTGCGCGATGATTTTGCCTGGCGTATCCGGCAGTTTCATGCTCGTTTTGATGGGCATGTACGAGCCGGTGCTGTCAGCGATCAAGTCAGTGGCATTCACTGAGTTGCTGGTATTTGGTCTCGGCTGTGTAACGGGCCTTGCGCTGTTCGCCCGATTACTCAAAAACGTGCTGACAAGCTATCGGGCGCTTGCCATGGCTTTTCTGAGTGGCGTGCTCATGGGGTCTTTGGTGGCCGTGTGGCCCTGGCGGGCAGAGATGCTGGTGAGCGGGGGCGATGCCATTGTCACAGTGCTGCGCCCGGTATTGCCCGCTGCGGTTAACGAGCCACAAACCGCCCTCTGTGCACTGAGCTTTGCTACTGGGTTGGCCCTCGTTTGGGGCGTGCAGGCGCTCGCGGCGCGACGGGATGCCTGACTTGATTGAGCGTGCGCGTTTTTATGCGTTGCTGCTTGGCGTGTCATTGGCGGCCGGATGCGCGGATAAACCCCCTGTGATGATTGAGGACCGGAGCGTCCTCGCCGAGGACGCCATACCTGAGATCAGGCAGGCAGCCGCCAACAACACAGATTATGGCCCGTTGCTGGCTGCGGGCCCCGACTATGTTGTTGTGCCCGGCGATACGCTGTACGCGGTGGCTTTCCGATTGGGAATGGATTACCGAACCCTCGCCGAGCTCAACGCCATTGATCCGCCGTTTATCATCAGGGTAGGCCAGGCGCTGAAAACAACACCCGGTGCAGCTGCCACAGCTAATCGAGCTGAACCTCAGCCCGCGGCGCCAGCCCAGAGACCTGTCGTTTCTGACGAAAAATCCGACCCCGCTCCCGCTCCCGCTCTCTCGCCAGTGGCCCGCGAGTCATCGACCGCTCCGCCCTCGCACAGCCTGTCCACGGCGAAAACAGCCGCACCGAATATCCCGATAGATCAGTGGTCCTGGCCAGCAGAGGGGCGGGTCAGTCGCGCTTATTCAGAGGAGCGCCATAAAGGCATTGACCTGTCGGGCACTCGAGGTTCGCCGGTGACAGCGACGGCGGCTGGCGTGGTGGTCTATGCCGGGACAGGCGTTACTGGCTATGGGGCGCTGCTGATCATCAAGCATAACGACACCTATCTGAGTGCCTATGGCCACAATGACAGTTTGATGGCGGCAGAAGGTCAGTCTGTTGAGGCGGGCCAGGTTATCGCCGGGATGGGCAGCACCAGTAGCGATTCAGTGAAGCTTCACTTTGAGATCCGACGCAACGGGCGGCCTATCGATCCAATGACGCTACTACCCCAGCGCTGAACGGTTTCAGGCAGTTGCCGCGCAGCAACTCAGGTCGCGGTAAGGGGAATGTGCTGGATCGGATCATGTCGGCCGGGGTTGGCCAAATATCCGTTGCTAGCGCTCCAGAAACTCCAGCTTGTTTGGCTTGCCGGCCCAGTCCTCTGCATCAGCGGGAGGCTCTTTCCTCTCGGTGATGTTTGGCCAGATCTCGGCGAGCTCGGCATTCAATTGGAGGAATCCTTCCTGGTCGCCGGGAAGCTCGTCTTCAGAGTAGATTGCGTCCACCGGGCACTCCGGCTCGCAAAGCGCACAATCGATGCATTCATCCGGATGAATGACCAGAAAATTAGGTCCCTCATAGAAACAATCAACCGGGCATACCTCAACACAGTCGGTGTGTTTGCATTTGATGCAATCTTCGCCAACAACGAACGTCATACTGATACCTCATTCATCCAACGGCGAAGGATACTGGCTAAAAAGTAGTTTGAAAACTGGTCAGGTTGTATCGTCAAGTTTCTGTTTCAGCTGATAGATCCAGTCGAGAGCCTCTTTGGCGCTGAGGGTATCCGGATCGAGGGAGTGGAGTGCCTCCAGCGCAGGGGAAGTGGTTTCGCTGGCGGGCAGGAACAGCTCTGTCTGTGTTGGTGAGGGCCCGGCGGAGCGGCCGCTTTCCAGTTCGTTGAGTTTGTCCTTCGCCACACCAAGAATGCTGTCGGGCACCCCTGCGAGTTTGGCAACCTGCAGCCCGAAGCTGCGGTTGGCGGGGCCCTCCTGAATCTGATGCAGGAACACCACATGATCCTCGTGCTCCGTTGCGTCCAGGTGCACGTTTGCCATGGCAGGGTGGTGATCAGGGAGCGCTGTGAGTTCGAAATAGTGTGTGGCAAAAAAGGTGAGGGCCTGCACTTGATTCGCAAGCGCCAGGGCAGTGGCCCAGGCGATGCTCAGGCCGTCGAACGTGCTGGTGCCGCGTCCTATCTCATCCATCAGTATCAGGCTACGTTCCGTCGCATTGTGGAGAATGTTGGCCGTCTCGGTCATCTCGACCATAAACGTCGAGCGGCCACTTGCGAGATCGTCGGATGAGCCAATACGGGTGAATATACGGTCCAAACAGGATAATGAGACGGCCTGCGCGGGGACAAATGCGCCGACATGAGCGAGCAGCGCAATCAACGCGTTTTGCCGCATGTAGGTGGATTTGCCTCCCATATTGGGGCCGGTGATCAGCAACATTCTTCGGTTGTGGTCCAGCTGCGTATCGTTGGCGATAAACGGCACATCTCGTGCCGCTTCCACAACCGGGTGGCGGCCTCCTTCTATCTGGAGCAAGGTGTTGTCAGTAAATCGTGGCCGACACAGGTTCAGGGCGGTGGCACGCTCCGCAAAACAGGCGAGCACGTCGAGGTCACACAATGCGGTGGCTGTCGTCTGCAGCGGGGCGAGAGATTCCGCCACCTGTGCCACCAACGCCTCGTATAGATGCTTTTCACGCGCCAGCGCCCGGCTCTTGCTGGACAGCGCCTTATCTTCGAAGGTCTTGAGTTCGGGTGTGATGAACCGCTCAACATTCTTGAGTGTTTGACGCCGCTGATAGGTATCAGGTGCCTGCTCTGACTGAGTGCGGCTGACCTCAATGTAGTAGCCGTGCACCCGGTTGTAACCCACCTTGAGTGTCGACAGCCCGGTGCTGTCGCGTTCCCGTTGCTCCAGTTCCAGTAGGTATGCGCCGGCGTTCTCGCTGATGC
>JACETJ010000058.1 GCA_013911345.1 Congregibacter sp. | reverse complement strand
GCGAGGACGTCATCATCACGGGTGCGGGACCCATTGGTATCATGGCCGCGATGGTGGCCGGCCACTGTGGTGCCCGCAATGTGATCCTGACGGACGTCAATGAGTACCGGTTGGATCTGGCCAAGCGCATTGTTCCCAAGGTGCAGCCCATTAATGTAGCCAAGCAGGAAATCACTCGGAACTTTATGGAGAGCCTTGGAATTCTGGAAGGCTTTGACGTGTGCCTCGAAATGTCTGGCTCCCCGGCGGCCTTCAGGGACGTGCTCAGCAAGATGATCAACGGCGGCAACATCGCCATGCTGGGCATCATGCCCGACGATACCGGCATCGACTGGACCGACGTGGTCTTCAAAGGGTTGAACATCAAGGGTATTTACGGCCGTGAGATGTATGAGACCTGGTACAAGATGGTGATGATGATTCAAAGCGGCTTGCCCATCGAGCGCATCATTACGCACCGCTTCCACTACACCGAATTTCAGGAAGGCTTCGACATCATGCGCTCGGGTCAGTCGGGCAAAGTAATTCTGGATTGGAAAGACTGACATGAGCTATCAGGCAGTCAAAGAGAGCTACGCCGCAGAGATTGCAGAGATCAAAGCTGCCGGGCTGTGGAAGACCGAGCGCGTCATCGCTTCTGAGCAAAAGAATGACATCACACTTGAAAGCGGCGCCAATGTCGTCAACATGTGCGCCAATAATTACCTGGGTCTCGCTAACAACGCCGAGGTGATGCAGGCAGCGAGCGACAGCCTCGGTAAGTGGGGTTTTGGGGCCGCGTCCGTACGCTTTATCTGTGGCACTCAGGGGATTCATAAAACCCTTGAGCATCGTGTGAGCCAGTTTTTGGGTATGGAAGACACCATCCTTTACGCGGCCTGTTTTGATGCCAATACGGGGCTTTTTGAGACCATTCTCGGGCCGGAGGATGCGGTGGTCTCAGATGAGCTCAACCATGCCTCTATTATTGACGGCGTCAGGCTCTGCAAAGCATCACGTTACCGTTATCGCAATAGCGATATGGGCGACCTCGAGGCCAAGCTGCAGGAGGCGCGCGACGCGGGCGCCAGACGAATCCTCATCACGACCGATGGTGTGTTCTCGATGGACGGCACCATTGCTCAGCTTGGTGCCATTTGCGATCTGGCCGATAAGTACGGTGCCATGGTGCATCACGATGATTGTCACGCCACCGGCTTCATGGGCGATCAGGGGCGCGGGGTTCATGAATATTGCGGGGTGATGGACCGAGTCGACATCATCACCGGAACGTTTGGCAAGGCGCTGGGCGGTGGCTCTGGAGGGTTCACCTCTGGACGACAGGAAATCATCGATATTCTGCGGCAGCGATCTCGGCCTTATCTTTTCTCCAACACGCTTGCTCCGGCAATTTGCGCGGCATCGCTAAAAGTGCTCGATATGCTAGAGGCGTCAACAGCCTTGCGAGATAGGCTACACGAGAACACGCGCTACTTCCGAGAGCAGATGCAGGCCAACGGATTTGCGGTACCTGAGGGCGACCACCCCATCGTGCCGGTCATGCTGGGCGACGCGGTGGTGGCGCAAAAAATGTCCGAGCGTTTGCTTGAGCTTGGGATTTACGCCGTTGGTTTCTTTTATCCGGTCGTACCGCAGGGGAAGGCGCGCATCCGCGTACAGATTTCCGCAGGTCACACTCAAGACGATCTGGACAAGGCGGTGGCCGCTTTCAGCACCGCCAACAGAGAGATTGCCGCGTAGGGACACCTCGCCCGGAGGCCAGGGTGTAGCGTGGCAAATCGTTTAGTAGGAGCTTGCTGAGGGAGTGGAATAAGTCCGGTTATCCCTCACCTCAGCGTGAACCGCTTCAGTTCAAGACGTTGTAGCCCCGTCCTCGCATGCAGTTCTTCACAATTTGATCCGTCTGCGCGCTGGCATTGGCGCTCGCGGCCCGACGATTGCGGCTGTTGCGACTGGCGGCCGCTATCACCCCGATTCCCGCGCCCTTTTTGGCCGCACTGGAACCCGAACCACCGCTGACGGCCCCTGCGGCTGCGCCGACAGCGGCGCCTCTCACTGCGGTACCGGCTACGGCTTCACGCTGTGGCGCATCGGGCTGATTTTGCACAGCCAGGCCCTCGCATTGCTGCAGGTCTACTTGATATTGGTTGTAGTCCTGTACCTGAGACATATCCACTACCACGTTGTTTGCCTGGGCAATCTGGGTGCTCATCAAAGCAATCGAGACCATCGATAGAATAGATTTAAGAGTCACAATCCCACTCCCTTGTGTGAACAGTTGCGTGCATTCAGTCGAGCAGTGTAATTGGTTTGCCCCGCCACGGAACGTGTGCGGGGCATCAAAAGGTGACAGCGTCGTTACTGGCGCGGGTACGCTTTCAGGAACTGCAGCTGCGTTGTATTCACGTTCACTCTCATGCCCGCTGTTTCTTGGGCGAATTCGGCATAGGCTGGATGCGCGAAGAGTGCCTGCTGGATTTTATCGAGTTGTGTCAGATTTTCTGCACCCAGATAAACCCAGTTGGTGAACATGTCGTTACCAAAGCCGACCAGATCATTGCCCCAAGACCGGAGACCCACATCTTCTGCTGCGGCATTCATCATCTTGGCATAGGCCATGGCATAAGCACGCTGGTTCTGCGGTTCTATGATCACATCAAATTTCGCAAACACCAGATCCTGGTTCCAGTCGCCTTCCTCGATAAGCGCAAAACCCAGATATTCGCGAGTCGGGATCACCCCCGCCGCATTAAGGTCGGCCAGAAACTCCAGGCCGCCAGGGCAGCTGCGGAAGATCTCAGCGGCTTTTTCCTGGTCCGCCGCATTCTGATAGGTGTTGATGAAAAAGTGCGTCGACTGATAAGCGCCGTTAAACACTTCTTCAGCCAGACCGACGTCCGCCGGATAGGCTTTGCCGCAATCCGAGGCGTAGAACTTATCCGTTGCCGCGACCACGGCAGCCGGGTCCGGCGCGATGAAATGATAAAACCCGTAGTACTTACTGTTGGGTCGATGATTGTCGGCGAGCGCAAGTGTGGAGAAGAGCGCAGCGAGTAGCGTCACAAAAAGTTTCATGTTGTTCCTCCTGGTTCTGGTTGGCCGCACAGTCCTTGGCATACGGCCCGTGGATTTGACGCTCCCTGTCGTGTGACCCTACGCAGCTTCCGCGTAGAGTTCCTTCATGCCGTCAAAGGTCATGGTGTCGACGATATTTCCGTCATCGTCGAGAATTTCATAAATGGGCCCATCACAATAGGGCCGCAGGCTGAACAGAATAATCACATCTGTATCGCCGCCCCCTTCTGTATGCGGCTCCGGGTCAGCCTTGCCCGCTTTATAGGTGCCCACTGGGCGCACCTCTTTGAGTTCGCCCTCCGGCGTATAGATCCGGTGCTCACCTTTGACGACGAATGTATGAAATGCCGATACGTGTCGGTGCAGAACGATCTTCTCGTTTGCGCCAAATCGGAACAGCACGTCGACAATTTTGGCTGTCTCGTCGACATCCAAGATCGATAGCCACACGTGCTCCACGTCAGGTAATGCGCGCCAGGTAATGGCGTTTTCGTCAAAAGAATTGATGTCCAGCATGTGGATCCCCCTTTAGTTAATGTTGTTTTGATCAATATCTACCACAAAAACGTGACTCCCGCTGTTTCTCTGGATGTTTGTATCTGGCGCAACGGGCCAACGCTTTGGCGCATCGAGTGAAGGCGAGTGCTCGGTCGAGAGCCATACTGAAACGGATTTCAGGGTGAGTCACTGCTCCGGAAGCACCGCTCCACTGAAGTCGAGTCAAGGACGACCTCGATGCCAAGGACGGCATTCACTAACGGGAGGTGGTGAGATGGATCTGTATCAGCGGATGAGTGATCGCAGCATGGCGAAGCTCTACTGGATTGCGCGCCATTGCGGCGACTTTACGACAGCCAATGACATTTTTCAGGTGCTGAAGCAGCGCTTAGAGTCTGATGATGTGCGGGTAAGGTGCTGCAAAATAGCGGCCTGAACCGTTAGCGGTGCGAGTACTTTGCCAGCGACTCCGCCTGCTCTTGCCGACAGCCGACGCACAGATCATTATGTCGACTGAGTACGCGAGCAGATTGTTCATGAGCAACGTCCCCCAAAACCCTGATGGCGAACGCCCCAAGTGGCGCGGTCGGACCGAAGTCTTATTACTGGTGGCAGGCGGTCTGGTTCTGCTCATACCGACAATCGCGATTTTCCTCGCAGGTGCCGAATAGCGCGATGACCAAACGCTGCGCGCCCGCTACCGAGCGAAACCGCGAAGCAATCTTGGCTGTCCTCCATGAGCACTTGCCCGATAAGGGCACGATTCTCGAGATTGCATCTGGCACGGGCCAACACGCAGCTTTCTTTTCACACCAACTGGAAACGCATCACTGGCTGCCCACTGATATCGACCCGATCAATTTGGCTTCGATCGAGAGCTGGCGCCAGGAGGCAGGCGCCTCCGGTTTATTGCCCGCTCGCGAGCTCGACGTGCGCGATGCTGCCTGGCCAATCGAGAATGATCTTCCCGCGCCGATAACGGCGATCGTGAACATCAATATGTTGCATATCTCGCCGTGGCCCTGCTGCGAGGCGATGTTTGGTGGGGCAGCACGCATCCTAGGTTCAGACGCCGTCATCATCCTCTATGGGCCTTTTAAGCGTGATGGGCAGCACACAGCGCCCTCCAATGCGTCATTTGATGGGCAGCTCAGGGCCCAGAATCCCGAGTGGGGCGTCAGAGATCTGGAGTCTGTGACGGAAGTCGCGGCAAACCATAGCTTTGTTTGTCGAGACATTATCACTATGCCCGCGAACAACTTCGCTCTGGTCTTTGGTCAACAATGAGCCACGGGCATCACCATACCGTGACTAACTTCTGGCACCGTTTGTTGGCATGGGCCAATTTTTGCCTAGCAACCGCCGCAGTGCTCAAGTTCATGCCGATTGCGATCTCGTTGACCCACGGCATACAGTTGACGTCGGCACAGATTGCAGAGGGTCTCGGTGAGGAGCGCGCCTGGGCGCTGGATTTGATATCGGATACGCCCTACTTGGTCGTGGTGTGGCTGGCTGTGGCACTATGGATGCGTTGGCAAACCGGACATATGCTATTGCTACCTTGGTGCAGTACCGGCAAGCCAGAGTGAGCCGGACATGATCGAGCGGCGACCTATTTTTATTGTTTACTGCAGAATCTGAAGGAGCCTGCGATGGAATCACTTTTGCTGGTGGCTGCCGCAGTGGTGGCATTGGGTGGCGCGCTGTTTCATGGCTATGTGGGAGGCAAGATTTATATGGGCCACGTGAATACCAGTGATCTCGTGCCATTGACGCGATCCCTTAGTCTGGTGTCTTGGCATATGTTCACTGTTGTTTTATTGGTCAGTGGTGCCACGCTCATTTGTGTGGCGATGAAGCCCGATCTGGCTTTATTGAGCTACCCCGTTTTGCTGGTGAATGCATTGGGGGCGGGGTTGTTTCTTTTGCTCGGTGTGATGGGTCACGCGAGGCTTCTAAAATTGCCGGGTATGTACTTGATGGCGATGACCGCGCTGCTGGGCTGGCTCGGTATCTCGTGATGGAGATACCCCGCTGATAGGGGGTGTCTGAGAACTTTGGTGCATTGCGTCGCTCACCGAATCGATCGAGAGCGGACCTAAAGTGAGAATCCTATGATTATTGTTGTGGCAGCTTTGGAATTTGCGACCGAGTCTGATCGCGACCGGGCGGTAGAGCTGACTGCTGATGTTCAGCGCCTGACCCGCGAGGAAGAGCAGGGTTGTCACGATTACTGCTTCGCCCCTGATCCCGCTATCCCAACGCGCATGCAGGTGTATGAGCTGTGGGAGGACAGCGACAGCCTGGCAGCACACTTCCAGCATCCTTATTACGAGCGGATGGCGGGGCTTCTACAGGGTGTGGGGATTGTGGAGAGCACCAATCAAGCTTATCTCGTAGAGCGCGGCGAACCCGTCTACACCGAAGCGGGCGAAAAAAAGACCGGGTTTTTTCAGGACTGACCGCTGGCCGCTTCGCGGCAATCTTGAATCTGATGACGAAGGGCGATGATCGCCTCAAGGCTGGACCACTCTCGCCAGCTACACGTATTGTCCGGCACACTCTCTGTCATGCCGCAAAACCCAGCCATCAGGGCTGGGGTGCCCATCGGGAACGCTCATATGAAGAAAGCCGCTCAATCTCCCATGCTGGTTGCGACGCTGGGCATCATGCTGTTCTCGATGATGGATGCCGTGATGAAGGGGCAAGCGCTAGCGATGGGCACCTACAATGCGATGTTTTGGCGCATGGCGATGGGCGCACTGATTGTCGCAGTACTCTATCTCCCGACGCGCCCCGTGCCGGCCTCCGGTCGCGTATTGAAGATTCATCTGATTCGCGCGGCATTGACCGCGGTGATGGCTTACCTGTTCTTCTTTGGGCTGACGCGCATTCCCCTTGCGCAGGCTATCGGCTTGTCTTTTATCGCACCGATTATCACGTTATTTCTCGCGGTGCCCCTTCTTGGCGAGCGCATTGGGGCCAACGCCAAGCTCGCGGCGGTCTTGGGTTTTGGTGGGGTAATGGTGGTTGTCGGTGGCGAGTTGTTGGCGGTCGATGAGGGTAGTGATGCTGTGGGCATGGCCGCAGTGCTGCTGTCGGCAGTGATGTACGCCTTCAACCTGATACTGCAGCGCATGCAGGCGCTGGTGGCCAAGCCGCTGGAGATTGCGTTCTATCAAAATACCATCGTGTTTGTGATGCTGCTGGTGGGTGTGCCTTTTGCAGTGTCATGGCCTGCAAGCCAATTACAGTGGGGCGGCGCGATGCTGGCAGCCGCCTTTGCTGTGGCGTCGCTGATGCTCATGTCATTGGCTTACCGTCAGGCGGAAGCGCAGCGTCTGGTGGTAATCGAGTACACGGCATTTATATGGGCCGCGATGCTGGGATGGTGGTTTTTTGCGGAGCCGGTCACCGCGAGGACCCTGCTGGGCACAGGGTTGATTGTGCTCGGATGCCTGGTGAGTGCCCGGGGAGGTGGACGTTAATCGCGCGGGGCTGAGTTTGTAAGGTGGGCGTCGCTCGGCACCTAACATGACACGGTGTGTCACATGGCCTGTTGCTTGGCGGCAATAAAGTCGCTGTGCGGCACATACAGCAGGTCGGCCACCTTGCGAATCAGGTGCTCCTCGTAACGACTTAGTTCATTGTCCGCCATCGCAACTCGCCACATCATGGCTAGTAGCGCCCGCTTTTGTTCTATTGAGGCTAAGTCGTTCAGTGTTCGGGTAAATTCGAACAGGCAGGTTGCAGCGTCCACTTGCTCCGACGCTTTTTCAGTCACTGTTGTGATCTCTTCAGGAGTGAGCGCAAATTCTGTCATCAGCAGCGCGCGCACCGCTTGCTGCTCCGCTTCCTCTATGGCGAAGTCCGCACGAGCCACCTCAAACATCAGCGCTGCGCAAGCCAGTTCCAGCGCCCGATCTTCCTGTGTCTGTGCGCCGGCATCTTTGGTGAACAGTGTCTTGAGTTTGGTCATTAGCATAGCGGGATCAGCCGGAATACTTATCCG
>JACETJ010000057.1 GCA_013911345.1 Congregibacter sp. | reverse complement strand
CCCAGATGCTAACGCTTCAGTGCCCAGCCTTCATATTGCCTAAATAGTCGAGCTTGCCCAGTGGCGTTCCCAGCTGTCGCAGCACGGTGTAGGTTGTGGTGGCGTGGAAGTACAGATTGGGCTTCGAAAACGTCGCCAAGAAATTATCTGTCGTGAAGGGAATTTCCATTTTTCCAAAGCGAAAATACATGTTCTGGCCGGACAGTGGATCAATCGACTCTGGCGTTTCCTTTTGCAGCGCGGCCAGCCCCTCGTCTATCAGGTCACAAAGTCCCGCGTAGTCGATCCCCGGCTTTGAGGGCGGTGGATTGAACTCGCCTGCGCGCATTCCCTGTATTGCGCCGAAGGAGTGATGCCATACAGAGATCACCTGAAAGCTGAAAGGATTCATGGTCTCGTGCAGGCGATAGTCAACAATGTCGCTGAGCGGCATGTCGTTTGCCTCGGCGTGCTCTCGACCCGCCTTCAAAACGTTGGACGTACTCTGGAGAATTTGCTCGTAGCACATGATGCTGGCGTCATAAAAAGAGAGTTGCATGGGGCGATATCCTTTATTCAAATTCTAAAAATAGGCGTAGCGGGTAGGTCGGTGTGAGCAACACCGGACAGGTATAGGTCAATGCTCTTCACCAGAGCGAAGTCACGTTCAGTAACGCCGTCGGCGTCGTGGCTCGAGAGTCTGATTTGTACCGTGTTGTAAACGTTGTACCAATTGGGGTGGTGGTCTTGCGCTTCAGCACATTGTGCCACGTGATTCATGAACAGCCAGGCGGCTTGGAAGTCAACAAACTGAAGGTCTCTGGCTAACCAGGGCTCTTCCAGTCGCCAGCTTGGATATGGAATGAGTCGTTCTAGTATTTGTTCTGAGGTCAGGGCGTTCATGCGATGTTTTTAGTCAGGACCACGCCCGACTCCAGATGATGTGTATAGGGAAACTGGTCAAAAAATGCCAGATTCTGAATCTCGTGTGTTGAGGAGAGTGTAACGAGGTTGTGGCTGAGCGTCTCGGGATTGCAGCTGATATAGAGCACCCGCTTGAATGTGCTCGCCAGCTTTAGGGTGGCCTCATCGAGGCCCGCTCTGGGCGGATCCACTAGCAGGGTGTCGAACTGGTAATGTGCCAGTGGCTGCTTCAGGTCGGCGAGCCTTCGGAACACGCGTTCCTGCGCCATGGCAGCGGTCATTTCCTCTGCGGACAGGCGAGCCAATTCAATATTGTCGGTTTGGTTTGTCTCGGCATTCAAGCGAGCGGCTGCGGTGGCCGGCTTGCTGAGCTCCGTGGCCAGCACGTGACGAAATCTTTGTGAGAGCGGTAAAGTGAAATTACCGATGCCGCAATACAGTTCCAGCAGATCAGTGTCGTTCGCACCGCAGTGCTCGAGTAGCCAACCCATCATTTTTTGATTGATATAGCCATTGGGTTGCGTAAAGCACTGCTCAGGTTGGCGATAACGATACTCCTGGTTATCGATTTCAATAAGCTCCTCAACCCAGTCGGTATCCAGTACCAGCTTTTGCTTACGGCTTCTCCCAATCATCTTGCAGGAGAGTGTCTCGGAGAGTGCATGAGCGGCTGACTGCCACATATCGTCGAGCGGGCGGTGATATATCAGGGTGATCAAAAGTTCCCCGCTGAGCGTCGACAGAAACTCCACCTGAAACAGCTTGCGGCGCAGCTCAGGGGAGGCCTGCAGGATCTCGCGTAAAGGCTGCATAGCTTCGGTGATGCGAGGGCCAGCAATAGGGAACTCGTGAATGACTTGCGGGTTGTGTGGTTCTCCGGGTGGAAACATCACGTAGTGCAGGTCGTCGCCTTGGTGCCAAATTCGAAACTCAGCCCTGAGTCGATACCCGCTGGCGACGGAGGGGTGATGCTGTGGCGTTGGCGGAGAGAGAGGGGCCAGCCGTTCAAACGCTCGAGCGGCTTTCTCGTGAAAAAGAGACTCGCACCGATCAGGTTGATAATCGAGGGGTTGCACAGCGATTACAGGCAGTTCTTGGGCTTGGGTAGGCCGGCGATGCGACTGCCCACGCGGGCGGGCGAGCCCGGGAACAGTCCCATCAGATACAGGCTGTTGCCTTTATCGGCTCCGAGTTGCTGCTTTGTATAGTTCACGAGCGCGCGATTGGCCGGCGAGTCGCCGAAGGCCTGAAAGTATTCACGGAGCAGGGACAGCACCTCCCAGTGGGCGTCGGTAAGCTCGATGCCTTCCTGCTTCGCAAACGCCTGCGCGATATCGGGTGACCACATCTCAGATCGACCCAGAAAGCCGTTATCGTCACACAGTGCTGTGAGGCTGGTGTCACCGGTCATGGTTTATGCCCAGCTCATGCTGTGGGGGTAGTGGCTGACTAGCTCAAGCCAGCTAGCAGTATCGATCAGGCTGATGTCATCGCTGCCGGCGCGATGCGAGCCAGATTCATCCAGTAGCATCACCTTGCAGGGCAGGGTAGATAAAGACTCGCTCGTACACTCGAGCACGCTAGCATCCATCACCAGTAGCGTGTCATCGGCGTTCACGAGGCGTAGGCAGTCCTGCAGTTGCTGCTGGCCGAAAAGCAGATGCAGGACCATCAGTAATTCACCACGATGTCTGAAGCCGCGGCGGCCGCTGACCACTCCTGCTGCGTCATGGGCATCACCGTCAGGTCGTCACGAAATAAAATGGCTTTATCATGCGGCGCCACCGCGTACACCCGACCGATGTCGTAGTAGGGGAGTGATCCTAGCAGTCGATGCAGCGATTCATGGAGGCCAGATTCAGGATGCAAAAGCTCGAGACCTTCCCCAGTGAAGGCAAGGGTTACATTTTGCCCAAACGCCCCGGCGGCTAATGCGAGGTCAGTACCCGCGCGTAACGCAGTCGCCGAACGCGCTTCCCCAGAGAGTGTAATGAGCCAGCGCTGACTATTGGAGTTGGGTGCGAGATCAGACAAAAGACACCACGCGATCTGATCTGACGGCGGCTTCGACCAGCGCCCCCAGCCCGCCTATTTTAAAGGGGCTCCCGGCATTAATCGCATGCTCTTCGGCAGCCTGGCTGCAAAGGAGCAGCTCCGCTTGGGTGTCATCTGCGATCTGCTGCCATGCCATCACTTGCTCGGGCTGGGTTGCAGCAAGAACGCCTTCGCTTTGGAAAAAGCACTGCCGGATCGTATGGCCTTGCGCTCTGGCTGTCTGGATAAATCGACGTGCTATTGCGAGCCGGTGCTGATTATCCGGGCAGGTTCGAATGATTAGCGAGATTTGCATGGCCTGAATACGAAAAACCCCGGCGAGGCCGGGGCTTTACCGTGCGTTTCTCCGACCTCAGTCGTCACCGCCGGTGAAGACGGCGATGAGATGGAGAAGGTGGATGAAAATATTGAAAATATTCAAGTACAGCCCCACCGTGGCGCGGATGTAGTTAGTCTCGCCGCCGTGAATGATGCGGCTCGTATCAAACAAAATCAGCCCCGCCATGATCATGACGACCACTGCAGAGAGCGTTAACGACAGAGCGGGAATCGCCAGGAAAAAGTTGGCAATCATTGCCACGATGGCAACGACCAAACCGACCATTAGGAAGCCGCCCAGGTACGAGAAGTCTTTCTTGGTATTCAGGGCGTAAGCCGATAACGAGAAGAATACCAATGCCGTGCCGCCTAGCGCCTGGAGCACGATGGTGGGGCCGTTTTCAAGTGCAAGATACATCGACAGCATGGGTCCGATCGATGCTCCCCACACGCCGGTGAAGGCGAAGATAGCGGGCAACCCCTTTGCTGAATCAGCCATCTTGTGTACGACAAAAAGCAAGACAAAGCCCACGATAATCAGTGGCAGCGCCATGGCTTGCGGCATGTTCATCACTACCGCGAGCGTAGCTGTCAGTGCGCTAAACGCTAGCGTCAGACCTAACAGCCAGTAGGTGTTGCTCAGTACTTTATTGGTGCTGGCGATACTGGCGGCGGGATCCATCGTTGCCGCGGCGGAAAAGACCGGTTTGTCACTCATTGGGAATGTCCTCTGAATTCCGTGTAGTCGTCATAATAGGGGCAGATGTCGGCGAATCCAAGTCTGTGCCCGCAGGGCGGTAACGGTCAGGGGTTGGCACTGAAGACGACCGAGACTGATGCAGATACGGATAATTGGCCGGGTTCGTACCGGGGCGCCATCTCTGCAGACATGGCGACGGCCCCTCTGTTTGCTGCTCTGAATAAGGGGGGGTTGCGTCCGCTGGTTGAGATGTTGTCTGGCGTTCCGAGTGTGAGTCCGGCGGCCTCTGCGAGTGCACTGGCATCGGCTTTGGCGGAGGCAAATGCCCGCGCCAAGGCTCGAGCACGTGCTCCAGCAGTTTTAGAGCTGCCGTAGACGGGCGTGCTGACATTGGTGGCGCCCTCGCGGGACAGCAACTGCAGTGCGTCGCCGACAGAGTCTAGTTCGAGCAGTCGAAATGACAGTTCTCTGGTTGCTTCGTAGCCTTGAAACTCCTGAGTTTCGGTCGCTGGGCTCCAACTATAGCGAGGCTGTATCCGCAACTGTCCAGCGTCCAGTGTGGTTTCCTCAATCGGGAGGCTATCAATGCCGTCAAGGAGCCGATTCATCACGCCGTCAACTATGGCCTGGGCCTCGCCAGCTGTCTTCGCAGTATGACTGACTGAAGCGCTCAGCGTTGCGTATTCGGGATCGATTTCGACGCTGCCTTTGCCCTCAACTGATATCGTTTGGGCGTTCGCTGTTAGTGCGAAAAACGAGGCCGCGATGGCCATAGGCATCCATAGAATCCATGTTTTCATTTGCTCACCTCTGCGCTGTTTCGGTTGGCATGCTCTTGAGATAGGGCAGGGGCGTTCCGAGTTCCCTTTATGGTACTACGTCACACGCTCGTTCTGAGTCATATCGCTGTGCGCCTGAGCAGGGGCTATAGGCGCATTTCATTATCGCAGCACTTGCCGTAGTCTCTGGCTCCCTTGGTATCTTTTTAATGAGGAGAGCGTAATGAGTTTTGTAGTAGTCGCTAAATTTCCCTGCAAGCCCGGCCAGGTTGAGGCCATGGGTGACCTGTTCCGCGCCGCACTGTCAGACACCCGGGATTTTTCCGGCTGTGAGCGTATCGATGTGGTGCTGAATGAGCAGTCGGCCACCTATCTTCTGGTCGAATACTGGGATCAGGAGTCGTCCTACGATACCTACCTGCAGTGGCGCACCGATACAGGGATTGCAGAGGTTATTGAGCCACACATTGAAGGAGGCTGGGAGGGTATTCTCGCTTCCGTGGATCGGCTCGGCGTGATGCAAGATCTGTAATTAAATCAATAATATAAATGTTTTTATAGAAGTAAATTACTATGATTTCAAAGTCGTTGACTCTGCCCTGCGGGGCGGAGATCCCCAATCGCCTGTGTAAAGCCGCCATGACCGAGGGCCTCGCCAGCCCCGCGGGGCAGCCCACGGCTGCGCTGAACAAGCTCTACGGATTGTGGAGCGACGGGGGTGCCGGCCTCTTGCTCTCCGGTAACGTGCAGATCGATGGCGATCACTTGGAGCGGCCGGGCAATGTGATTGTCGCCGAGGAGCCTTCAGCCGCAATGCAAGCCGCCCTGGAGTCTTGGGCGGCCGCCGGAACCCGTGGCGGCAACCATTTTTGGGCGCAAATTAGCCATGCGGGCCGGCAGTGCCAAAAAATTGTGAACCCGCATCCAAAGGCCCCTTCTGCCGTCAAGCTTGGGCTGCCAGGTGGCCAATTTGGCCAGCCTGAGCCAATGACAGCAGCGGATATCGAGGAAGTGATCGCCGGATTTGCGCGTTGCGCCAAGGTGCTCGTCGACGCAGGATTTACCGGAGTTCAGTTACACGCGGCTCACGGCTATCTACTGTCACAATTTTTGAGCCCTCGCAGTAATCAACGAGAGGATGAGTGGGGAGGTTCGCTTGAGAACCGGGCGCGACTGCTGCTGTCCTGCGTGGCGAGGGTCCGAACCGCTGTCGGACCAGCCGTGCCGGTGTCGGTCAAACTGAACAGTGCCGATTTCCAGCGTGGTGGTTTTGATTTTAACGAGAGCCTGCAGGTTGCAAAGTGGTTGGAAGAGGCCAGTGTGGACCTTATTGAGATTTCGGGCGGTACCTATGAGCAGCCGCGATTACTCAACCTTGAGGGCATGGAGCCAGTGGAGGAGCAGTCGGTGGCAGCCTCGACGCGCGCGCGTGAGGCGTATTTTGTGGATTTTGCAGAGGCCATGCGTAAGGAGATTAATATCCCACTGATGGTGACAGGCGGGCTGCGACGATTAGACGCGATGACTGCCGCTTTGGAAACGGGTTGCGCCGATATGATCGGCATTGGCCGCCCTATGTGTGTTGTGACCGATGCTCCGGCGCAGCTACTGAGCGGTGTGAGCGAGCTACCTCGTTTTGAAGACACGCTCTCGCTGCTTCCAAGGGCGCTGAAGTTTTTGAATGGGTTCAAGTTGGTTCGGACGGTTGGCGCTTTCGCCACTCAATATTGGTTTTATGAGCAAATATCGGCGTTGGGCCACAATGGCACTACGCAGGTCGACATGGGTGTTATGGCGGCTACCAAAGCGCAAACCAAGGCTGCCAACCTGTGGCTTGAGCAACGTAAGGCGCTGGTCGGAGATGCACCCCATGGGGCTGCGTGACCTATTAGAGCTGGGCGCTCTTTTTACATATCAATTCGCATGTGCTGCCGATGACGACTAGCGTTTCACGAACCCTGTTGCCGATATTGGCGCTCTGTTGCGGCGCAACCATCTCAATGGCGCAACCCGTTTCTCGCGAGAGCCTCGCTCATGCAGAGATGCTTCGCACTCAGGCGATGGCGGGTAGCAATGCGATGGCCATTGTGACGTCGCTGACCACCGAGGTGGGCCCGCGTTTGGCAGGTAGTGAAGCGGAGGCGCGCGCCCGTGTTTGGGCTGTTAATACCCTCACTGAAAAAGGGTTCGCCAATGTCCGTAACGAACCCTTTGAAATGGACGCATGGGAGCGACACGAGGAGGGCGCTGAGATTTTGGCGCCGTATCCCCAGCCTCTCGCAGTGACTGCCCTGGGCGGCTCGGTCCCAACTGACGAAAATGGCTTGAGCGCGGAGGTCGCGTTATTTGAGACCCTTGAGGATTTAAAGCGAGCGCCAGAGGGTAGCCTCACGGGTCGCATCGCCTATGTAGGGCATGCGATGCAACGCACGCAAGATGGCTCCTCCTATGGGTACTTCAATGAGGCCCGCACCGCCGGCCCGAGTGTTGCGGCTGGCAAGGGCGCGGTCGGATATCTTATTCGTTCTGTAGGCACCGATAGCCATCGTTTTCCGCACACGGGATCTCTTCGTTATCGGAAGGAGATGCCGCGCATTCCGGCGTTGGCGCTGTCGAATCCGGATGCTGATCAGCTGGAGCGCATTGCGGCGGAAGGTAAAACGCTCTCTGTTCGCATCAAAGTGGACAGCTCCGAGGTGCTCGCTGCGCAGTCCGGGAATGTCATTGCCGAAGTCGTAGGCCGGGAGGCGCCCGACGAGATCGTGGTCATCGGCGCGCATTTGGACAGCTGGGACCTTGGCACAGGCGCCGTTGACGACGGTGCCGGTGTGGGTATCACCATGGC
>JACETJ010000056.1 GCA_013911345.1 Congregibacter sp. | reverse complement strand
GGCTAAAGGCAGCGAGGGCTACCTCTTCGTTGAAGACCACTGGGTGCCCCACCTCCCCACCGTCAACCCGCGCGAGCAATACCTCGCCGCGTTTGAGCAGGTGATCGGCCCGATCGCCCCCACTCTGGCACACATTACGGCCTGCGCGGTGCATACCTGCTCGGGTAATTGGCGTGGTCTCAAGTGGCAAATTGAGGCCGCTTATCAGGCCGGAGTTGATGAATTGGAATTGGCTGAAGCACTCTCGCTCGCCATGTTTCCCGGCAGCGTGCCCTACTACGTGCGCGCCGCAGAGGTCTGGCGACAGCTGATTGTCGAGGACGCCGTGCCGGCGAGCGATCTGTTCAAGCAGTGGGCGAAGGTCAGCGGACAGGGTGGCTACGATGAGGCGTCGGGGGTCAGAGGGTGAACAACCCGAACCTTCCACCTATAATTTGGTAATTCCGAAAATTTAGAGAGGCCATTATGTCGCGAGTGATTGTCGCAGGAATCGTTGAGTTCCCTCCTGAGGTGCGCGATGAAGCCCTGATCAAAGGTAAGGCCCTCATCGACGGCGCTTACACCGAAAAGGGTTGCATCCATTATCTCTGGACGGCTGACCTCAACCACCCCGGTCGCGTGGTCGTTTACGAAGAGTGGGAGAGCGGGGCTGATCTCGAAGCCCACCTGCAGGGGGACTGGTATCGCAACATGTTTGGCCACCTAGCTGGTTTCAACATCATCAGCGCCGAGACCAACAAATTTCGTGTAACAACCAAAGAGCCGGTCTACGGAGAAGACGGCGTGGCAACAGGCTATTTTTCAGACGAAACCGTAAGTTAAGGCTCGCGGTATTTCGCAGCACCTGCTCTTCCAAGGGGCAATGGGCCCCGTTGTAGAGTGCCAGGCGGCCAAAGCAAACCTCTTTAGCAACGATCTTTTGTCTGACTGTGCGCTGGTTTGTGAGAGCTTACTGGCCCTTCCAGGACTGAATTTTTCGATAGATCGTTGAAGGCGCCACCTGCAATTGCTGAGCGGCACGATTCACGCTCCCACCGCAGGCTGCGATGGCTGCCTCAATCGCTTTTTTCTCGGTGATCCATAGCGGCTCAATGTCGTTGTCGCCGCGCGCCTCAATCGAGCCAACGGGCGAGCTGGATGCGCCGTCAGTCTCTACAGCGATTTCGGTGCCGGAGATCGCCCGGTACACCGCCGCTTCATCTATTTCATCTGCAGGACCCAACAACACCAGCTGCCGTATTGTATTTTCCAACTGCCGAACATTGCCCGGCCATGAATAATGCTGGAGTGCATTCGCCGCCGCATCACTGAGCTGGATGACGGCTTTACCCTCTTCCTCAGCGATGTGAGAGAGGAACCCTTGAGCCAGAAGTAGGATATCGTCCGATCGCTCCCGAACTGGCGGCATCCTAAGGGGCACAACGTGCAAACGGTAATACAGGTCCTCTCGGAGTCGGCCTTCACGCATCTCAAATAAGGGATCACGATTGGTGGAGGCGATGATTCGGACGTCTGCGGCGATCTCCTGTGAAGACCCTACCGGACGATAGGTGCCGTGCTGTATCAACCTCAATAGCGTCGATTGTGCCTCAAAGCTGAGGCTACAGACCTCGTCTAAAAACAGCGTGCCGGCAGCGGCCTCAGCAACTAAACCGCCACCCTGCGCGTCACCGAACAAAGCGCGCTCCAGCTGGTCGGCCGCCATGGCGGCACAATCGACGACCACAAATGGGCCAGGTGCTCGCGCCGATAACTGGTGGATGGCCCTCGCGGCCAGCTCTTTGCCCGTGCCACTCTCACCCATCACAAACGCGGTGGCCAAAGTGCCTGCGAGTGATTCGACTGTCTCGAAGACCGTTTGCATGGCCGGTGACTTACCGCGAAGCGGGCCGAGTCGCTCGCGCTTGACCGATAACGTCTCAACTTGCTGGCTGAGCTTCTGCTTGTCCGCGGCGTTCAGCAACGTGACCCGCAAACGCGCAGCATCAAAAGGCTTATTTAGGAAATCGTCTGCGCCACTCTCTATCGCCTGTTCGGCGTAATCAGCGCCATGGCCGGTCATGACGACGACTGCCGGCCGAGGCGTGACGCGCCACAGATCATCGATCAGATCCAGGCCATTGCCATCCGGGAGTTCAATATCCAGCAAAATGAGCTGCGGGTTCAGCTCAACCAACGTTGCACGGGCCGACGTGAGGGTTTCTACCGCCGTCACATCTAAACCACTGCCATCAAGATATTGGGAGTAGATGGCACAGAGGGTTGCACTGTCCTCGACAATGAGGGTCTTCACGCCAGTTCCGCCTCCTGCGGATACTCATGACGGCTACCAGGGCAAAAACTGCACCTGTGAGGTCCGTCTCACTCTTTACTACGCAGAGAGTACCAGTTTTTGGCCTGTCTGGGCGTGCATCCAGTAAAGCACAGCAGTCAGCAGCAGCACCGCACCGACCTGATGGCTCGCTGCCATGGGAATCGCCACCTGCGTCAGTACCGTGCCAATGCCCAGCGCGACCTGAAACGTGAGCGCAACCAGCATCAGCCAGGCACCCCGCCTCACGCCGCGATGATCACTAGTTCGCAAACATTGCACGCTCAGCACCAGCACAAGGAGCGCCATGGCATAGGCGAGCATGCGGTGATTGAAGTGAATGGTGGCGACCCCTTCAAAAGTGGCTTGCCAGCCCTCCGCGTAATAGCCCATAGGTACGAAAGTCTCACCCATCATTGGCCAGGTAGGGTAGGCAAAGCCTGCATCCGTGCCGGCCATGAACCCGCCCGACAATATCAGGGTGTAGACCCCTATAACCAAGACCCACCCCCAGCCGCTAATGTGTTTCAGCGCCGGTGAGAGACCTGTACTGACACGCAGCACCAGCCACATCATCAGGGCATAGATCGCAACTGCGACACCTAGGTGGGCAGTCAGCCGGTATTGGGACACGGATGGCCGGTCAACAAGGCCGCTCTTGACCATATACCAACCGAGCAAGCCCTGGGCGGCACCCAAAATCAACAACAGAATCAGGGTGGGCAGCAGTTGTGGCGCGATCATCTTGCGCAACGCAAAGATAACCAAAGGCACGAAATACATCAGGCCAATGAGCCGACCCAGTACACGGTGCAGATATTCGAACCAAAAGATCTGCTTGAACCCAGCCAGGTCCATACCCTGATTGATTTTCTGATACTCAGGGTATTGCTGATACTCAGCAAAGGTCGCCAACCACTGCGCTTCTGTCAGTGGCGGGATCACACCCATGATCGGCCGCCAGTCCACCATCGACAAGCCAGACTCAGTGAGTCGGGTCACCCCGCCCAGCAGAATCATGCCCAAAATGGTCACGGCGCAGACCGCCAACCAAAGTGATATCCAGCGCGCATTAGCCTGCGCGTCTATTGTCGCTGTTGTCATGATGCTAACCCCCAGGTCGGACATTCTACCTAAATCCGCGCATAGGTTGTTTTCTGTCCTACACTGGCCGCCCTCAGGAGATCATGCATGCCCTACATCCGCCTCGATCAGATCGAGTTCAGCATCGGTACCCAGATGTTACTCGACAAAGTCAACCTGACGCTGGACAGGGGCGAGCGGCTGGGGCTCTTGGGTCGCAATGGCGCCGGCAAATCGACGCTAATGCGCATACTGTCGGGCGAACTCCTCCCCGAGGACGGTGAGCGCTGGGTGGACCCCAACATCACCGTGGCCCGTCTTGAGCAGGCGCTACCCGAGCACCTCGAAACCAGCGTGTTTGATTACGTCGCCACCGGATTAGCCGAGACCGGCGCCCTGCTCTCCCGCTACCACACCCTCACCACAGATGGCTCTGCAGACGCTTTGGAAGAACTGAGTCAGATTCAGGCCGAGCTGGAGCATCTCGACGGCTGGACCATGGAGCAGCGTATAGAGCGAGTGCTACAGCAGTTAGACCTGAATGCAGATGACCTGTTGGCAACCCTGTCAGGAGGATGGCGGCGGCGCGCTGCACTGGCGCGCGCATTGGTCACAGAGCCCGACGTACTCCTTCTAGACGAGCCGACCAACCACCTCGACATCCCTTCAATCGACTGGTTGGAGCAGCAAGTCAATGCCTTCCAAGGCGCCATCGTACTCATTACCCACGATCGGCGTTTTCTGCAACGCGTCTGTAATCGCATTGGCGAGCTCGATAGAGGTCATTTGTCTTTATGGCAGGCGGATTACACCAAATTTCTGGTCTTGAGAGAGCAGCAGGCTGAAGCTGAGGCGCGAGCTGATGCGCTGTTTGACAAAAAGTTGGCTCAGGAGGAGACGTGGATCCGGCAAGGGATTAAAGCACGCCGCACGCGCAATGAGGGCCGGGTCAGGGCGCTCAAGGCCATGCGCGGAGAACGCGCGCAGCGCCGCGTGGCGCAGGGCAAAGGCAACTTCAAGCTAGAGGAAGCCAACCGGTCAGGGCGCCGCGTTGCCGAGGCGCGAGGCATCGCCTTCCGCTATAACAACGACACGGTGGTGGACGACTTCTCAACTATTATTCAGCGCGGCGATCGCGTGGGTATTGTGGGCGGCAACGGTGTCGGCAAAACCACAGTGATCAAACTCCTGCTCGGTGAACTCACGCCTGACGAGGGAGATGTGCTACTCGGCACCCAACTCGAGATCGCCTACTCGGATCAACTGCGCGGCGAGCTCGACCCGGAAAAGGACCTCATCGACAACGTGTGCGGTGGACAGGAGTTCATTGAGATCAATGGCCAACGTCGGCACGCCATCAGCTACCTCGGCGACTTTCTGTTCGCTCCCAATCGCATTCGGACCCCCGTTAAGGCCTTATCTGGCGGCGAGATCAATCGGGCGATTCTCGCGCGTTTGTTCACCCGGCCCGCGAATCTGCTCATCCTCGATGAACCGACTAATGATCTCGATATCGAGACGCTGGAACTGCTCGAAGAGATCCTGCTGGAGTTCAAAGGTACGATCATTCTGGTCAGCCACGATCGCCACTTCCTCGACAAGGTGGTCACTAGCCTGCTGGTAATGAAAGGCGACGGAGTCATCGAGGAGCAGGCCGGTAGCTACTCAGATTGGGAGGCCCGCGGTGGGCAACTTTCGGCGATGATCGGCGCTGCTGGCACTTCTCCAAACACTGTCCCAGTAACAGTAACGACGCCGACTGCCGACGAAGCCAAGGCGTCACTAAAGTCGATACCAGATCACGCGGGCGATAGCACACCGCGCCAGAAGAAAACCAAGCTGAGTTACAAGAGTCAACGGGAGCTCGACGCCCTACCTTCAGAAATCGAGTCTCTGGAAGTCCGCCACGCGGAGCTGCTCGAGCTCATTGCTCAGCCGGGTTTTTATGAGCAATCACCCGACGACGTCGCTGCCGCGTTGACCGCCGTTACCGAGACGGAGCAAGCGCTCGATCGCGCCTTGGAACGCCTGGTCGAACTGGAGGGTTAAGCGCGGAGTCGCTGCTCAGAGTACCGAGTCACAGTAACGAGTCAGAGTACCGAGGCGACCGCTTCGGCCACGCGACCCAGATTGTTGGCATTGAGGCCCGCGATATTGATTCGGGACGAATCCAACATGTACACCGACTGTTCCTCTCTCAGGCGCTGAGCCTGCTCAACGCTCAGCCCCAGAAACGAGAACATGCCGTGCTCTGTGCCAATAAAGCCAAAGTCTCGCTTAGTAGCAGTAGTCAGGGCACTCTGAAGCTGACCTCGCAGGCCGTTAATGCGCTCGCAGATTTGGCCCAGTTCGGCCTCCCATGCTGAGCGCAACGCCGGTGAGGACAGCACTCGTCCCGCCAACAGCGCACCGTGAGCCGGCGGCATGGAGTAAACACGTCGCGCCGCAGAGACTGCCTGACTCGCCATGGCTTCGGCCGCACGCGCATCACCGCCCACAAACACCACGGCGCCCGCGCGCTCTCGGTACAGGCCAATATTTTTAGAGGAAGACACGGCAACAATCATCTCGGGCACGCGGGCAAGTACCGCGCGGATACCCGCGGCGTCCTCATCGAGACCAGCCCCCATACCCTGATACGCAAAATCGATCATGGGCAGTAGCTGTCGCTCCGACATCAAGTCGGCCAACACGCCCCATTGTTCGAGCGTCGGATCGACCCCACTGGGGTTATGACAACAGCCGTGCAGGAGCACCACGTCACCGGCCTGCGCCGTCTCGAGATCCGCCAACATAGCGTCGAAATCGAGACCCTTCATGTCAGCGGAGTAGTAGCGATAGGTTTTGAATTGCAGCCCCACCGAGCCCATCAAGGGGATATGCACCGGCCATGTCGGATCACTCACCCACACGGTGGCGTCCGGGGCCGCGGCGTGCAGCACCTCGGCACCCAACCTCACTGCGCCGCAACCCCCGGGGGTCTGTACGGCTGAAATGCGATCACCAAGATCAGCCATACCCGCTTCACCGAATACGAGTGAGCGGATCCCGGTCAGATAATCGGGATCTCCCTGAGGCGGCATATACACCTTGGTCTGTTCCTCACTGACCAAGGCCTGTTGCGCCTGCTGCACCGCTTCAAAAACGGGGCACAAGCCCGTTTCATCCATGTAAACGCCCAGTGTGAGATCCACCTTGTCGGGGTTGGGGTCAGCGCGGCAGGCAGCCGCCAAGCCGAGAATAGAGTCGGGCGGGAGCACAGGAAGAGAATCAAACATGGCGAACACTCAGGAATGTGAGATCAAGCGGAACGCGAAAGTATGCGCGAGGAACCGAGGGCCCTACAAGCCCTGTTATCCTGCACCTTACGCCTTTGGTCGCCCCTACTCGTCATGACCCAAAATGTCCCGCCAGACTCCCCGCCAAACGCCGACATCACCCTGTCGACGGCGGGTGAGCCCGTGTCTACCGCGCTATCAGGGAGGCGTGATGACCTGTTCGCCTCCCCCCTGTCTGACCCGGGACTGTTCCGTTTTGACGCGTCTGTCGCCTCGGTCTTCCCGGACATGATCAATCGTTCCGTACCGGGCTACGCCACGGTGGTAGGCATGACCGGCACCCTCGCCGCGCAGCACGCCCGGCCGGGTTCGCGGATTTATGATTTGGGATGCTCCTGGGGCGCATCGCTCCTATCGGCGGCGCGGGAACCCGCCTGTGATCGATGCGAGCTCATCGGTATCGATAATTCCAAGGCGATGCTGGAGCAGGCAAGCAGTCACTTGGCGCAATTCCCTGAGGCGAGCCGCATTGAGCTGCAACAGGCGGACGTACTCGATACCCCGCTCGATAATGCCAGCGTGGTGATCATGAATTACACGCTCCAGTTCATTCCTATTGAGCAGCGCGAGGCACTACTTAAGCGGATTCGTGAGGCAATGATGCCGAGTGATGTGTTGATTCTGTCGGAGAAACTCACCCTGCCCGACCCGCGTCTGAATGAGTACCTAATCGACCTGCACCACGATTTTAAGCGCCAACAGGGCTACAGTGATCTCGAGATTGCCCAGAAACGGCAGGCGCTGGAGGATGTGCTGGTGCCCGAGACGCGCGAAGCGCATGTCGCGCGCCTCAATGCAGTGGGATTCAGCCGTTGCGACGTCTGGTTTCAGTGCCTGAACTTTGGCTCGCTCATCGCCATCGCATGACACCCCCTTCCCCACCCGAACACGCACTTCCCCCCGAGCTCGTCAGCGACTGGGAGGCCCTCAG
>JACETJ010000055.1 GCA_013911345.1 Congregibacter sp. | reverse complement strand
GCCAGTGACAGATCGGTGATCGGTGTTGTGGTTGGCAGGCCAGCAATCGGGGGAATCTGGTTGACCACCGCGACGGCACTGCAGACCAGCCCCTGAACTGACACTTTTTGCAGCATCAGGTCCTGCCCGTTTGCACTCATGTCCCCATCGAGCGCCGCCATCAAATCGTCTGCTGTCACGCCGCGCGTCTCAAAATCCCAGCCCATTTCGATTCGACCCGACGCAGCGTCGGTATTACCCATGCTCGCAAGGAGGAGGTCCATGTTCACGCCCTTAAGACCGCCCTCGACTTCGGCTTCGACGACCGGGCGCCTGGCATTCAGCATCAAGCGGGTGTCCAGCTGTCCCTGATGCAGGACGCCTCGCACATACTCGATATCGGCCACCCCGTCGCGGACCCGCATGTAAACCTGCGCGTCCGTAATAGATTGGCCCGCGGCAATGAGCTCCTGAGCCGCAATGCGCATCTCAAGATCCAGATCTCGAAGGGGGCCTACCGGCAGTGGCACCGGTGCACCGGACCCTGACTCACCGCTCGTGGGTGCTGGAGCGGGTGAGGCCTCAGTGTCGGGTGCGCTGGCCGCCGCTGCAGATGCCGGCTGCGGCGCAGGTTGAATTTGATCAACATCCAGGCGCGCTGTAGAGATATCCAGCTTGATTTCCGGGCTCTCCAGCGCGGACCAAACCAACTGTCCGGTGATGTCCCCTCCGGGCAAGCTCGCACTTAACGTGAAGTCCGCTTTTGCGGGGCTCATCACAAACGCCCCCTTCAGCGCGCTCTCAACCGGTTGGGTGAGCGCGCCGACCACTTCGGTCTGAAGATCTTCAATTTCAATCTTGCTGAAATCGGATGCAACGCGAATGGCGCCACCCAGCGCAATGTCGAGAGGCGCGGTTGAGCCATCACCGAGAACGGTCAGCGCCCCCTCCAGCCGCATGGGTTCGTTCCGAGTATTGACGTCGGATAAGGTCAGCGCATCGATGCGAATTTCATTGCTCAGCCTGCCGTCTCGGGTGCGCTGGATCACGGTAATGTCCTCGATCTGAATGGACTCGGCCATAATCGCGATACCGGAAACACCGCCACCCTCATCAAGCTGTCTTTGGCGCTCTTGCTCCTTGGTTTGTCGAATGATTTCGCCGCGCTTCTCCCATTCCCGATCGCTCATGATCGGCCGTGGTTCCGGTGCAGGCGGAAGAGCTTGAGGCTCAGTGATATCGGCCGTGACGCCCGCGATGACGATAGTGCCAACGTCAACATTGCCACCCAGCAGCGGCAATAGGGACAGCCCTACGTCCAGCTCGGAAATTGAAGCCTTGATGTCCGGGTCATACTCAGTCTGTGCGGGCAGACTCAGTGACGTGCCTTCGAGCCTCAGTCCAAACCGGGGGAAGAAGCTCAGCTCAGTTTCGCCCTCGACAACCAGTTCACCGCCTGTCTGGGCCTGCACCTGCTCCTGCGCCATATCGAGCAGTGCCTGCTCGTCTATAAACATGGGCACCAACAGCATCGCCAACACGGCGATGGCCACCAATGCGCCCACAATCCAAAGAATCACCAGCATTTTCCTCTCCCCCGATGGTTCGTTACCCCACCAGCATATCAAAGCGACTCAGCAGGGAAAGCGTCATCGCGCGTTACGTCGCTCTACATGCTGGCCCAGTATGCGCGCTTTCTCCTGGCGGACTTCATCACTGGACTTGAGCTTCCATAGCGTTTCTTTAGCAAATTGATAAGACATTTTGATGTCCACAATCGGGTCCGGATAATCGATCGGATGCAATTGCCGCTCCATCGGAGAAAGGAGCCACGGTTGGTGGATGAGCGGTACGGGTAATCCCGCTAGCTCGGGTACCCACTCGAGGATGAAGGCACCTTCTGGGTCATGATCCAGCGACTGTTTGACCGGGTTATAGATGCGAATGGTATTGATGCCGGTGACGCCCGCTTGCATCTGCATTTGCGGATAGTGAATGCCCGGCTCGAAGTCGAGGAATAAGGAGCCCAGCCAGGCGGCGCCTAAGCGCCAGTCTTGCCAGAGATGGTGAGTGAGAAAAGAGACCACCATGGCACGGGCGCGGAAGTTGAGATACCCGGTCTGCATCAGGCACCGCATGCAGGCATCAATCAGCGGATAGCCGGTTTGGCCCTCACGCCATGCGTCGAGCCGGTCAGGATCATGACGCCGGGGATGCGCGAGGTATCCGCGGTTGAGATCCTCAAACTCCATTCGGCACTCCATCTCGAACTTTTGGATGAAATGGCAGTGCCAGTGCAGACGGGATTCGAAAGCAGCCAGCGCACGGGTCCAATCGCCTTGGTGCTGCCTCTTTTTTAGGGCTTGGTAGGCCTGGCGCAGACTGAGATTTCCCCACGCCAGATAAGGCGACAGTCGCGAGCAGTGCACCCGGCTGGTTGCCGGCTTCGAGATATGGCGCTGATAGCCATGGCCACGTTCTGTCAAAAAACTCTGAAGCACCTCGTTACCCGCGGCTGAGCCGCCGCGCTGAAAGCCCGCATTGTGGCGCTGCCATCGCTCGATACGTTCGGTTCTTGCTCCTTCCATGGGCGAGGGTAGGGTTTGGCTGAGCGCCGCTAACACGTTGAGATCGACCGCTATTTCGACATCGCTCATGACGCGCTGCCACGCCCGGTTCCAGCCGCGCCGGTCGCGTCGACCGCGCTGAATGCCATTAGTTTGATACTCGTGCCACTCGATACGTTGCGCAGTGCAGAAAGCAGCGACTTGCCGGTCTCGCTCGAATGTCACTTCCAGCCCCGTTTCTTCATGACTGAAGAGGCGGGTAATTGGCTGCAGTCGATGCAGTGTGTTCAGCAATGTGACCGCGTCACCCTCGAGGATATGAATCTGGCCACCGAGGGCTGACAGTTCTGTATTCATGGCTTGCAGGGATTGTGCGATGAAGTGCCAGTGCCTGCCTCTGTAATGGCGGTCCCTCATTAGAGAAGGTTCAACCATGTAGAGGAGCAGTAGCGGCTCACCGCGCTCGATGGCGGCGGCCAGCGGGGCGTGGTCAGCCAGCCTCAGGTCCCGCTTGAACCAGACAATGTTCATGAAGCAGCTTGTCGTTCTGCAAGAAGCGGGTTAACCAGTGGTCGCCGCGTCAGGGCATCCTGTAGCGCCACTCGGCCGCGATAGATCGCGCTGTAAATCAAGCGGTAGGCGTCTCGGTCAAAGGCAATGGCTGTGGGATTCGTCAATGCGCGGTTGGCATCATCTTCCGAATCAAAGCAGCCATGCCATGCCCACTGATCTACCAGATGAAATTGCCGCTCCGGTTGGTAATCGACAGGGTGAATCGTGTGCTCGGCCAAAAGCAGTGGCCCATCGAAAGGCCATGCGGCGATACGTTGCCGATCCAAGTGATCAAGTAGTCGTGCGTTGTGGGACTCGGCACTTTCTTGACCGACGCAAGCTCCATCACAGCGTTTCAGTTGATGCTGAAAACACGGGCCTTTCCCCTTATCCAAGCCCATCATACGCAGACATAAAGCGTGATCTCTGGCGAGGTTTTGTATCGTCGTAGTGATGCGATGCTTGTTGGCGAAAAGCCCATAGGTATCGGCTTCACGTGAGCCGGTTGGCGCGAAATCGATGGCAATGGGCTTTAAAAAGCCGTCGCTGGCGGCCTGAAGCTGGATAGTCCAGAGGCGACGCAGTTGGCGTTGGCGTCGATTGAACAGAGGCACTTCTGACTTGATGGCTGCGTTCTCAATGAGAAGCGCCCCAATCTCACCTGCTGTGAGCTGGCAGTCGATGCGGGCGACCTGCGACATCAGTCGCTGATGCCGACCGGGTTTTCGGCCCTCATTGAGGTGTTGCGCGACCCGACTGTGAATGTCAACGCTCTTTCCCACATAGAGCAGTGAGCCCTCGGTATCGAAAAACCGGTAAACGCCGCTGCAGCGCGGCAAGGCATCGCACGGCTGTCCTGCGCTCGAGAAAGCGATGTGCTGCGTTGTCTCGGTCATCGTGCCATGGTCTCTGCATTGCTGCCCAGGCGAGGATACTGTTCGGCTTTTGTCGCCCTTAATCGGAGCGGCTCGTCACAACAGCAAACCACTGGAAAGCCTCAATCGTAGCTTTTGTGAGTGACGCAACAAAGCGCCGATGGCAACGTCATGGTTTGGCGCAGATGATTTCGCGATAGCGACGGAACGCGGGGTGAAAAGGCATGAAGGTATCGGTGGTCGAGCTGGGTAATATGGGCGTCAGCGAAGTCGTCATTGAGTCCGTCGACTTAAGCCTCTACATCGCGCACGCACGCATCGGCGATCAGGAGCACGTGATTGCTGACCGACAGGGCAAAGTTCTTAAAACCCGCAATTTGCTTGAGATGCAGCGCATGCTGCGCAAAGCGGTAACCTGCGAATTCTTTTTACGACAGCGCAGCGCGTACGATGAAATGGTGGGGCACGCCCATCAGGCGGCGGATAACAGCATGGAGTTGCCGCTGGGTCGCGAGCCCTTGCCCGAATGGTTGAATTAGAGGGCGCTGAATAAGGGCGATGAAGCCAGCCTGCTATTGATTGAGGATGCTATCCGTCACTTCAGATCGTCACCGCATTAATCCTCGGTAGAGAGATCGTCCTCGCCGAGTTTGTGTCCCCAATCTCGCTTGGCTTTTAAATACTGGAGGTTGTGGTCATCAACGCCGCATACGTGCTTCACCTGTTCGATATGAGGCACGCCCAACGCACTCAGGTCTTCCTGTTTTTTAGGATTATTGGTCAGCAGTCGCAACTTGCGGCCTCGCCCGAAGAATTTCAGGAGCACAGCGGCATCGGAGAAATCTCGGGAGTCGTCTGGTAACCCCAAAGATCGGTTCGCCTGATAGGTGTTCTCTCCGGCATCTTGAAGCAGGTAGGTGGCGGCCTTGGCCCAGAGACCGATCCCTCGACCTTCATGGCCCGCCATATAAATCAGATAACCGCCTTCCGCGTCATCCGCTATACGGTCCAAAGCGGCTTCAAGCTGGGGCCCGCACTCGCACCGGCGTGAACCCAGTACGTCGCCCGTCAAACAGCTTGAATGCACTCTGACCAAGGGGTTGTCACTCTTTTCGGGCTCACCAATCACCAATACGCTGTTCACCGCCATGCTGGAGGCGAGGTGCGAGAACAAGTGCTGGCCGCCCTGTTCTCTCAGGGTACTGGCGAGGTGCTCGACTTCACTCAGCTCGGTGCTCCTGACGCTTGCATACCACTGCACTGTGGGTTCTCGTTGACCGCGCGCTAGCGGCAGAGGAATAGGGCCCATGAGGTTGAGGTGCAGGCCTGGTGCCGGTGCTTCGGTCATCTCCACTTGAGCACCATCAGCATCGATGCGAAATAACTTGCCGTCTCGAATCAGGCGTTCGCGTATATCTGGATTGATGTAGGTGAACATGGCTTGCTTTGTTAGGCGTCTGTCCGCTGGTATTAGGGAGCGCGGAGTATAGAGGGATTTAGCTGAGTGCGCTTGGTTGTTGCTGGGTAATGCAGTGAATCCCCCCACCCATGGCGAACAGCGCTCTCGCATCCAGCATACGAATATCCCTGCCGGGATAGGCATCCTGTAGTCGCTCATAGGCCGCATCGTCTTGAGGGTCATTGAAGCGGGGGCAGATGACTGCGCCGTTACAAACGTAGTGATTGACGTAGCTGTAGTCGACCCAATCTCGGTTGTCTTTGAGTGTTAGGGGTGCCTCGAGCGCCAACACTTCAATACCTTCATCGTTAAATTGTTGGGTCAGGGTTTCCCACAAAGCGAAATCCGGGTGGTCTCTGTTAATTTGGCGGTGGACCAGCAGACGGCCATCCGGCGCGAAACAGGCCACAATATCCACGTGCCCTTTGGTGCCGTTGAGGAAGTTATCCCGCCACAAGCCCTTCGGTAGCCAAATGGCGCGGTTTGTGCCGATTGCGCTGTGAATATGTGCTGCGATGCTGTCGCGGTCGTGGCCCGGGTTGCGTGTTGGGTCGAGCTGAACGGTGTCGGTGAGCAGCACCGTGCCCTGGCCATCCACGTGGATGCCGCCCCCTTCGTTGACGATCCCCGCACGTTCACTCGGCACCGTCAAAATCTCGGCGATTTGACGGGCGATGGCGTCGTCATGACCCCACTCGAATTCGGTATTTTGTCCCCATCCGTTGAACTGCCAGTCGATCGCAGTGAGCGCACCATCTTCAATGACAAATGTCGGCCCAATGTCCCGAAGCCAGGCATCATTCAGGTTGATCGGTATCAGGTCGATAGATTCAGAGAGTCGGCGCTTTGCCGCGGTCAGGTCCTCTGGATGGCATAACATCCGCACCGGTTCGTAGTCGCTGATGGTATTCGCGACCTCCGACCAGGCGCATTGCACGTCCTCTTTACTCAGGCCAGATTCAGCGTAGCTGTCTCGGGGGAACCCCATCCAGGTCGCCGCGTGGGAATCCCACTCCGGCGGCATGTGGCGCGCGGCCGTCACTGCTTGATACCGGGAATGCCCCCGTCCCGTGCGTCGCCATCGGGTTGTCGTGGGTTCACCTTTTCGCTGGTCAGTGCGCCGTAGGTGTCTGGCCTGCGGGTGGCGAAAAAAGGGAACAGGGTCAGCCAATCGTCTCGTTGTCCGAGGTCAATTTCTGCCACCAGCGCGACAGCTTCATCCCGCGGTGCCTCCACCAACACGCGACCAAAAGGATCGATGATGCAGCTGGTGCCGTAAAAGTTGAGCAGTCCCTCGGAGCCGAAGCGGTTGGGTAGGGCAATAAACAATCCATTGGCTGCCGCATGACCGGTGACCACCCGCCTTAAGAGTGGCGCGGTATCGAAGTCCGGGTAGTCGGGTTCTGAGCCGATCGCGGTGGGGTAGCAAAGCACATCGGCGCCGGCCAGAGCGTAACAACGAGCCACTTCCGGGAACCACTCGTCCCAGCAGGTAGGGTTGCCGACTTTGAGGTCCGCGCCATCCAGCTCAAGCGTGTGCACAGGGTAGGGGTCGTCAGCTGGTCCCTCTGCAAAGTAATGATCTTCGAAGTATCCCTCGGTGACCGGAATATGCAGTTTGTGAGTTCGTCCCACGCACTCGCCGTTGGGCGCTACGATGACGGAGGTGTTGAGACCCCGTTGATCGGCTGCCCCTGATTGCTCAAAGAGGGAGATCTGGACGTGGACGTCGCAGTCTCTGGCAAGCTCACGCGCCAGCGCGAGACTCGGGCCGTTCTCCAGATCTTCGGCGGAGGCATCGGCGGGGCCTTCTGGCCGTATGTCTGCGGGGTAGCGACTCAGCGTCAGTTCGGGCAGAAACACCACGTTGGCGCCGGCGCCGGCACACGCACTCACGCCCTCCCTCAACTGCGCGGTATGGTCTTCTTGCGAGTCGTACCATCGCGTCTGGACCAGGCCGATGCTGGTCGTTCGGGGCTCGCGCCCGGGAATCGGGCACGGACTGGGTAGCGTCGTGCTACTGATAACTTTCATGATTGCCGCCTCACTGTGAGGCGCCCAGAGTAGGGGGCGACGCCGTCTGTCTCAAGTGCCCCCTTGGGGGTAGTCATCGGCGCTGGTTCGGGCCCATTGGCCGACGCACTGTGCGAATCGCCCAGTGCGTCCGATTGCGTCAGGGTGAGGCGGGCATTGCGCCTGGAGGGAAGCCTGCCAACACCCGCATTGCAGCACTATCGAGTGCAGCTTGGTCCCGGATGGTCTCGTCTTTCAGCTTTGACTGCGTCACGCTGCGCCAGACCGAAGCGTTCTCCTCAGGATCGATCA
>JACETJ010000054.1 GCA_013911345.1 Congregibacter sp. | reverse complement strand
TTGCGCCCATGATCACAACCCTTTCACCTCGTCGGGTCAGTACGTGATCAAGCAGCCGCCCTAGAAGCTGCAGGGCAAAATCCTTGAATGCCAGGGTGGGTCCGTGAAACAGCTCTAGTAACCACTGGTCGTGGTCCAATTGCAGGAGGGGGGCAACGGCCTGGTGCCTAAAATCGCGGTACGAGGCCTCGACTAAACCTGCCAAGGTCTCACGATCGATACTGCCTTCCACGAAAGGCGCAATCACGGTGGTGGCCAATTCGGTGTAGGACATACCCCGCATCGACTGAAGCTCGGCCGCGCTGAACTGGGGCAGGGACTTGGGCAGGTAGAGACCTCCATCCTGAGCGAGGCCCGCCAGTAACACCCCCTCGAAATCGAGCTCAGGTGCCTGTCCTCGGGTACTGAGGTATTGAAGGCTCACTGCAGTCTGTCCACCTTTGAAGTGTCTTCGTTTACCGGCAATGTCTAGCGATCAAACGCCTCGACACGCATTAAAGCGAAATCCGGTTCGACTTCGCCAAGCGCCGTGATTTCGTTCAAAGCGTCTGTCATTACGGATTGCGGCGCCATATGGGTCAATAACACAATCGGCACCTTACCGGATCCTGGAGCTGGTGGCTTCTGAAGCATTGATTCAATGCTGATATCGCGGCTTGCGAGCACCTGCGTGATATCGGACATCACACCGGGCTGATCTGCGGCTGTCAGTCTTACATACCATTCACTGGCAATCTGCTCACTGGGTACCAGCGCCTGCTCGCTCAACTGTGACGCGGGAACACCCAAGGCAGGCCCCGATCCTGAGGAGTTTCGCGCGATATCGACCAAGTCTGCGCAAACCGATGACGCTGTGGCTGCGCCGCCGGCACCCGGTCCAACCAGCAACAGTTCACCCACCGCATCTCCTGACACCATGACCGCGTTCAATACGCCGTCGACTGTGGCAATTTGCTTATGCTCGGGAATCAGCGTTGGGTGCACACGCATCTCTATTCCTTGATTCGTCTGCCGTGCGATCCCCAGATGTTTGACGCGGTACCCCATGGAAGCGGCGTACTCCAGATCTTCTGGAGAAACATCCTGAATACCTTGCTTCATGGGTGCATCGATACTCAGAGGAATACCAAAAGCCAGCGAAGCGAGGATCACCAGCTTGTGAGCCGCATCGGTGCCATCAATGTCAAAGGTGGGATCGGCCTCAGCATAGCCCAGCGCCTGCGCCTCAGAGAGCACGTCGTCGAACGCACGCCCCTTGGTGCTCATTTCAGTGAGGATAAAGTTGCCCGTGCCATTAATAATGCCTGCAACCTCGGACACATTGTTGGCCGCCATCGATTCGCGCAACGCCTTGATAATCGGTATGCCACCGGCAACCGCGGCCTCAAACCGAATCTGCACACCCGCAGACTCCGCGAGAGCGGTCAGTTCATTACCATGCTCAGCAATCAACGCCTTATTTGCGGTGACAACGTGTTTGCCTTGTTGGATCGCCAGTTTGATCAAATCGTAAGCGACTGACGTGCCTCCAATCAGCTCAACCAGCACGTCTACCTCTGGGTCTAGAGCCAGATCCATGACATCCCGACTCACACGCGCATCGCCGTAATCATGGTCAGTGTGTTCACGACGGGCGCCAACATGGCTCACAAGCAATGACCGGCCGGAGCGCGAAAGCAGTGTCTCTCGCTGCTTCTGCAAAATCTCGATAGTCGCGATCCCCACGGTACCGACACCGCAAATGCCGATGTTGAGTGGCTTATGACTCATGCTGACAATCCTTGAGCCGCCACTGGCGGGTTCTGACGCAAAACTTTTTTGATACCCCGGATCGCTTGTCGGGTCCGGTGCTCATTCTCGATCAGCCCAAAGCGCACGAAACCTTCTCCATATTCTCCAAAGCCCACACCGGGCGACACCGCAACACCGCCCCGTTGCAACAGGAGCTTGCTGAACTCCACAGACCCCATATGGCGGAACGCCTCCGGAATCTGAGCCCACACGAACATGGTGGCTTTGGGTGGCTCGACCGGCCAACCCGCCTCATTAAGGCCTTGGCACAACACGTCACGCCGGCGCCTATACATGTCACAAATATCACGAACGCACTGTTGGTCTCCCTCCAGCGCTGCGATCGCTGCCACCTGCACGGGCGTGAAGATACCGTAGTCGAGGTAAGACTTGATGCGGGTCAGTGCCGCTATGAGCTCGGGGTTGCCGCAGCAAAAGCCCACGCGCCAGCCGGGCATGTTGTAACTCTTGGAGAGCGTGAAAAACTCAACTGCAATATCTCGCGCTCCAGGGACCTGCAGAATACTGGGCGCTTTATACCCGTCAAAAACCAGGTCAGCGTAGGCAAGGTCGTGGACGACCCAGAGGTCATGTTGCTCGGCAATCTCGACTACCCGCTCAAAGAAAGAGAGCTCGACACAGTGCCCCGTGGGATTTGAAGGAAAGTTCAACACCAACATCTTTGGCTTGGGATAAGTGTTGCGAATCGCTGACTCCAACTCCTCCAGGAAGCCGGCTTCGCTTTGCATGGGCACGTGCCTCAGGTCCGCGCCCGAGATCACAAAGCCGTATGGATGAATCGGATAACTGGGGTTGGGCACCAAAATCGCATCACCCACACCGGTGGTGGCCAACGCCAGATGCGCCAAGCCCTCTTTGGAACCCAGCGTAACGATGGCTTCGGTCTCGGGGTCGAGCGATACCGAATAGCGATTCTGGTACCAGTCGCAGATCGCCCTGCGCAGTCTGGGGATGCCTTTGGACTGCGAGTAACGATGTGTATCGCCGCGTCCGACGGTCTCACGCAACTTTTCGACAATATGTGCTGGTGTCGGCTGGTCTGGGTTGCCCATGCCGAAATCAATGATGTCCTCACCCCGAGCGCGCGCGGCCTGCTTCAACTCTCCGATGATATTGAAGACGTAAGGGGGAAGACGCTCGATGCGTTGAAAATGGGTATCCACTGATGACGCTCGTTTGAAATGCCGCTCAATCGAGCTCTAGCAAGGCAGCCAAGTCGTCCGCAGGGCGATAGCCTGGAATCATCAGGCCTGAACTGGTGACGATTGCCGGTGTACCGGATACCCCCATGTCCTGACCCAGTTGATATTGAGCTGCAATCGGATTGTCCGCGCAATCATTGACAGGCAGTTCTACCCCCGCCTTGAGCTCGGTCAGCGTGGCCTGCTGATCCTCCGCACACCATGCGGTGGCCAACTTCTGTGCTCCGTCAGAATCAATACCTCCGCGAGGAAAGGCGAGGTAGCGCACCTCAATCCCTTTGGCATTCAACTGGTCGACCTCACGGTGAAGTTTTTGACAGTAGAAGCACGTGACGTCGGTGAATACAGCGATATAGTCGCGGGTCTCCCCCTCCGGCGAGAATACGACCATATCGTCCACTGAAACGGTCGCCAACTGCTCCTTGCGCGCCACCGCACGCCGCTCTTCGGTGAGATTGATGGCACCCGTGGCACTAGTCTGATGCAAATCGCCATTGAGGAAAAAATAGGCGCCATCCTCTGTCGCGTAAATCAGTGGCCCATTTTCGATTTGCACTTCTGCGATGCCGGGCGCAGGGCTTGATCGCACCGATTCAACACCAATCGGCTGTCCGGCGAAGCCAGTTAATGCGGCCGCCATTTTGTCCTTGAGATCGTCTGCGAAGGCGAGTGAGCCAAACAACATGGCAAGCAGGGCAAAGCCGAACGCACCATACCGGTGGGCTCGCCGCAAAATGTGGCTTAAAGGGTTCATCTTCCTGATTCCTCCCATGGTCTCAGTGGAGGCCCCAACTCAGCGGAGCCTTGTTAGCAACGCTAATTTGGCGCCGCTGGTTCAATCTGGGCTTGCGCCACAAGCAGAGGTCGGGAGTGTAAAGGATCGCTCTGAGGGGCGCGAATAGCCCTAGCCAGGAATTATGCGGGCTGATTGCGCCCGCAAAACGGCACTGCTCCTTAGGAGGAGAGCTTTTCCTTGATCCGTGCAGCTTTACCGGACAGTTCACGCAGGTAGTAAAGCTTGGCCTGTCTCACATCGCCCCGCCGCTTGATGCTAATGCTGTCAACCAGTGGACTGTAGGTCTGGAAGGTCCGCTCAACACCCACACCGTGAGAAATCTTACGCACCGTGAAGGCCGAGTTCAGGCCACGGTTGCGCTTGCCAATGCAAACCCCTTCAAAAGCCTGCAGGCGCTCACGGTTACCTTCCTTCACTTTCACCTGAACGACTAAGGTGTCGCCCGGTGCGAAATCGGGAATTTCCCGGCTCATCTGCTCAGCATCAAGCTCGGCAATAATTTTGTTGGTGCTCATGCCCTTCTCCCATCCCCGCCCCGCAGGCGGCGATCGATTGATCCAAAAACTGTCTTTAAGCTGTCTCTACGGCCGCCCTGAATCATCAGTTTACAAGCGCGACGCACCGGCTTTTGGCTCGTCTGAGCCCGGGTTTTGTGGCCGGTGTTCCCGAGAGGGCGGGATCATACCTGCTCGGATCCGGCTTGTCTGCCCCCGTCAGCCGGTAAAAGATCCCATTTATCAAGCAACGTGCGGTCCGCCTCCGACACCTGCTCCCACACCAGCAAGTCGGGGCGCCGATCCAGCGTCCGGCTCAGAGCCTGCGCCCGACGCCAGCCTGCGATCGCAGCATGATCGCCGCTCAGCAGCACCTCCGGCACATGGTCGCCTTTAAATGCTTCGGGCCGGGTGTAGTGCGGACAATCCAGCAGCCCCTCAGTAAAAGAATCCTGCTCCGCGGAAGCCTCGTGGCCCAACACTCCAGGCAACCAGCGAGTCACCGCGTCGATCAGCAACATGGCAGGTAATTCGCCACCGCTGACGACAAAGTCACCGATGGACACCTCTAGGTCGATCTCTCCCTCGATAAACCGCTCGTCCATGCCTTCATAACGACCGGCCACCAAAATCAGGCTGGATGCCTCTGCCAGTCTTCGGGTCAGTGCCACATCCAGCCTGCGTCCCTGGGGCGTCAGGGCGATGACCGTTGCGTCCGAACCGACCGCAGACTTCGCCTTATCGAGCGCCGCAGAGAGGATGGGTGCCTGCATCACCATACCGGGCCCGCCGCCATAGGGCCGATCATCGACCGACCCGTGGCGATCAGTCGCCTCAAGACGGGGATCCTGAAGGTGCAGGTGGCACAAACCGTTTTGAAAAGCGCGCCCCGTAACACCCCACTCAGTCAGTGCAGTGAACGCCTCGGGGAAAAGGGTCAGTACCGCAAAACGGAAGATCGGGCTGGGCTCAGGCATCGACATACCAGTTCACCTCCACCCGACTCTCACCTACAACAATATCGGTCACAACCTCATCCAGGATCCATGGCACCAGATGCTCGCGGTCATCGACACTTCCTTCGCACGGCGCTACCACCATTACATCGTTCGCCCCGGTCTCGAACAGGGTTTTCACTGTGCCCAACAGTGAACGCGACCCATCTTCCGTGCACCACACCTGCAGTCCCTCGAGGTCACGCCAGTAAATCTCATCATCGCCTGCAGCGGGAAAATCAGAAGCGGCCACCTGAATTTCGCGGCCCCGCAGCGCCTCCGCCCCGGTACGATCTGCGGTGCCGCTCAAACGGGCGATGTGTCCCTTACCCTGAACTTGCAGCGCTTCGACGACGACGGATTGCCGCGCATGCTCGGGGGTATCAGACGCATCGAACAACGTCAGATCAGGAAAGGATAGAAGAAGATTTGGGTTATCCAGATGGATCCGGAGTCGGACCCAGCCCTTGATGCCGTAAACACCGACAATGTCGGCCAGTGTCAGATAGTCATGGCTTGGGGAGGGGGACGAGGATTCGTTCATCGGGCCCCTCCAGCCGCCAGCGACGCTGTCGTCAGGCAGCAGTCGCCTCAGCGCCAGCCTGGTACTCTTTAATCAGCTTTTGCACGCGCGGGCTGACCTGAGCGCCTTTGGCTTCCCAGCCTTGAACAGCCTCAACGTCGATCCGCAAGCGCTCTTCCTGGCCGCGAGCGATTGGGTTGAAAAAGCCGAGTCGATCAATAAAGCGTCCGTCACGCGGCTCGCGACGATCGGCAACCGTCACATGGTAGAAGGGCCGCTTCTTGGAGCCACCTCGAGATAGTCGTATGACCACCATAGTGTCTTGTCCTCAATATTCGCTGAGAGCCCCGCCATTGCAAGGCCCCGTATCAAAAGAGCGCGGAGGATACAGTAAACAGCGGGGTGTGGAAAGGTGCACTCTGACCGCTGATGGCGCCCTCTAACGGCGGGGAAATCCGGGAGGTAAGCCGCCGCCGGGACCGCCCGTCATCCCACCGAGGCCGCGCATCATGCGTTGCATGCCCCCGCCTTTCATTTTCTTCATCATTTTCTGCATCTGCTTATGTTGCTTCAGCAAACGATTGAGATCCTGCACCGCCGTGCCTGAACCCAGAGTAATGCGTCGTTTTCGCGAGCCCGAGATCAAATCAGGGTTCCGTCTCTCGCGAGGCGTCATAGAGTCGATCATCGCTTCCATACGATCAAACTGCTTGGTGTCCACATTCTGTGCCGCCTGCGCCATGCCGCCCATCCCTGGCATCTTGTCCAACATAGCGCCCATGCCACCAATGTTTTTCATCTGCTGCAGCTGCTCTCGAAAGTCTTCCAGATCGAAACGGCCGCCCTTCTGCACCTTACTGGCCAGCTTTTTGGCCTTGCCCTGATCGACCTTTCGCTCAACCTCTTCGATGAGAGAGAGCATGTCTCCCATCCCCAAAATGCGCGAGGCAAGCCGGTCCGGGTGAAAGGGGTCCAGCGCGTCGGTCTTCTCGCCAACCCCGAGAAACTTGATCGGCCGCTCTGTCACCGTGCGAACAGAAAGCGCTGCTCCACCGCGCGTATCCGCGTCCACCTTGGTCAGTATGACGCCGGTCAGCGGCAAAGTTTTACCAAACGCCTTGGCCGTGTTCGCCGCATCCTGACCAGTCATGGCGTCGACAACAAATAGCGTTTCGATGGGATTCACGGCTTCATGCAGCGCCTTGATCTCGGCCATCATTTCCTCGTCGATCGCCAAGCGACCGGCAGTATCCACGAGCAAGACGTCGGAAAACGCCACCCGGGCATCTGCGATCGCCCGTTTCACGATGTCGACGGGTTTCTCCTCCGCATCGCTGGGCTCAAACCGCGCGCCTACTTCTGCTGCCAGCGTCTCCAGCTGCGCGATTGCTGCGGGGCGATAGACATCGGCACTGACCACCGAGACCTTTTTCTTCTCTCGCTCAATCAGATATCGCGCCAGCTTGGCAACCGAGGTGGTTTTGCCCGCACCTTGGAGACCCGCAACCATCACAACGGCAGGCGGCTGGGTGGCGAGATTGAGCCCTTCCGATTCGCCACCCATCACCGATTGAAGTTCGGCTTGCACAATTGTTAAAAAAGATTGGCCCGGCGTCAGGCTGTTACTGACCTCGACGCCCACCGCGCGTTCTTTGACTCGATCGGTAAAAGTCTTCACTACCGGTAGGGCCACATCTGCCTCGAGTAACGCCATGCGTACATCGCGCAAAGTGTCCCGGATATTGTCCTCGGTCAGCTTCGACTTGCCCGAAATCGCTTTCAGGCTGCTGCTCAGCCGATCACTCAAAGCATCAAACATGATGTAAACCCACCCCGTCGGGGATACCCAATCTCATCTGGAAGCGCGTAGTATAAGGATGCGAGTAAAGAACCCCAAATCGGCGATAACGCAGGATGCTTAAGGGCGTAGCGGAGACACCATGGACAATACCCCCAGCCTACTGAGCGCTGGTCTTGCCATTCTTTCGGCATTGCTTTACTTGCTGGCAGTATGGCGT
>JACETJ010000053.1 GCA_013911345.1 Congregibacter sp. | reverse complement strand
CAGGGGGCCAGCGTGGTGATATTGCGCGCATGGCAGCGCTCGACGCCGGGTGGTTGCAGAGTAGCGGTACAACAGTGGATCACTTCTGCGGGTCAAGCCTGATGGCCACCCAGTTCGGCGCCAACTGCATCGCGACGGGTCAGCACAATCTGGTGGTAACCGGTGGCATAGAAATGATGTCGCTGCCCGACAAGCCCAATCTGGCGACTGACCAGCACAACCCTCACCTGCGAACAAAACACCCGATCACCGCGGTAGGTATCTCGGCTGATGTGATTGCCACTGAGGAGGGATTCGGCCGAGAGGATGTGGATGCCTTCGCCGCCGAGAGTCAGAAGAGAGCCGCGACGGCGATCAGTCGCGGCTACTTCCAGCGAAGCATCATACCCATCCACCAGGAGGACGGCTCGATCGCACTGAGCGAGGACGAATATCCGAGGCCTGGGACAACGGCTGACAGCCTTGGTCAGTTAAAACCCGTTTTCGCCGATTTTATGGACTATCCGATGGACGACACCCATACCTTCGGAGAAGTTGCCCGAATGAAGTGGCCTGATCTTGAGATTGACCATGTCCATCACGCCGGCAATTCGTCAGGTATCGTTGATGGCGCAGCTGCACTGATATTGTCATCACCGGAATACGCTAACGCCCATGGCCTGCGCCCTCGCGCCAGAATACTCGCAAGTGCCTCCGTCGCGGGCAGCCCGGAATACAACCTCAATGAACCGGTGCCTTCCGCCCGAAAAGCCCTCGCCCAGTGCGGCCTCACCGTTGCCGACATGGATCTGTTTGAGGTAAACGAAGCTTTTGCGGTTGTACCACTGCGCTTCATGAAACATCTGGGCGTTGATCACAGTAAGCTGAACGCCAATGGCGGAGCGATCGCCCTTGGGCACCCGATTGGGGCAACCGGAGCAATACTGATCGGTACACTGCTCGATGAGCTGGAGAGACAGGACCAAGCCCGCGGCCTCGTCACTCTCTGCGCCGCGGGAGGCCTGGCACCCAGCATGATCATAGAGCGTTTGTAAGCCGCGCCCAATCAGGGGAGTTCACTGCGCCATGTCAGATCAATCTCTGGATAAAACCAAGCGGCTTGAGGACCCTCCCATGAATCATTCTCCCGTCCGAATAGAACGAGATCAGGGCATTGGCGTGGTCATTATGGACAGGCCTGACAAGCTCAACGCCCTGAACCTCAAAATGCGCCAAGCGATCGCCGACGCTTTTCTGGAACTCTCTGAGGATCCAAACACGGCGGTCATCGTTGTCACCGGCGGTAGCGAGGTCTTCGCAGCGGGTGCCGATCTGAAACTGCTGGTCGACAAAGATGCTCGCGAGGTCGCAGAGCTAAAGTTGGCGTCTTACTGGCACCCTGTCGCCACGTGCCAGAAGCCGGTCATCGCAGCGGTCAGCGGCTATTGCCTTGGAGCGGGATCCGAGCTGATGCAAATGTGCGACATCATCGTGGCAGACACGTGCGCCAGTATTGGCCAGCCCGAGGCGAAAGTGGGCATCATGCCCGGCGCTGGAGGAACCCAACGACTGATCAGATCCGTCGGCAAGCCCGTGGCCAGTCTAATGCTGATGTGCGGCGAAGCTTTGACCGGCGAGAGAGCCTATCAGCTGGGGCTCGTTAGCGAAGTGACCGAGAAAGGAGGGTCTCTCAACCGAGCCACCGAATTGGCGCGTAAGGTAGCGCGAATGCCGCCGCTCGCCATGCGTGCGATTAAACGGTGCCTGCGTCAGGGCAGTGACCTACCGTTGCCAGATGCGCTAAAGCTAGAGCAGTCGGAATTCCTGAAACTCTTCGACACCAGCGACCAAAGTGAGGGTATGACCGCATTTTTGGAAAAGCGCAGGCCAAAATTCACCGGCAACTGATGCAGGACCCAATATGGAGCACGACGCAAAACAGATTGTTGCCGTCATCGGCGCGGGCGCCATGGGCCGGGGCATCATTCAACTATTCGCTCAATCCGGACACACGGTAAAGTTTTTTGATACATCGGAAGCCGCAGTGACCGCCGCTCACGCCTTTGTCAGCGACATGTTGCACAGCAAAGTCGACAAGGGCCGTATGAGTCAGTCAGAGGTGGATCAGGCCATTGCCAACTTGGTGCCCTGTGCGGCGCTGGGCGATATCGCCGACTGCAACGTCGTGGTTGAGGCCGTACTGGAGGATCTTGAGGTAAAGCAAAGCCTGTTCGCTCAGCTGGAGAAGGTCGTCTCTGCTTCCGCCATCCTCGCCAGCAACACGTCATCGCTACTGGTCACCGACATTGCTGCGAAGTGTAAACATCCTGAACGGGTCGCTGGCCTCCACTTTTTCAACCCGGTGCCCGCCATGCGCGTGGTGGAAGTCATCTCTGCTGTAAGAACTGCAGATGCCACCTTGGAACACTTAAGGACCTTGATCGACACCACGACACATCGTGCGGTAGTGGCTCAGGACCAACCCGGTTTTCTGGTCAATCATGCGGGTCGCGGACTATACACAGAAGGATTGCGTATTCTCGAAGACCAAGTTGCCAGTCACGATCAGATCGACACACTCATGCGTGAAGCGGCAGGGTTTCGGATGGGCCCCTTTGAGTTGCTGGACCTCACGGGTTTGGACGTCTCCTCCAAGGTGATGCAATCGATCTATGACCAGTTTCAACAGGAACCTCGTTTTCGGCCCTCTTCCCTCATTCCCCCGAGGGTCGCCGCCGGGCTTTTTGGTCGCAAGACGAGCGAAGGCTGGTACCAATACGGACCTGACGCGCAAACATCAGGCGACCAAAAAAAGAAGAGCTTTCCGCCCCTTACTGCGAACAGCAGAGTGTGGATCGATCCGACCGCCGACCATTACGACGAGCTCATTGAGAGGGTGACGCAGGCTGGCGCCGCAGTGGAGCAGACTGCAGATAACGCCACCCTGTTATTGATACAGCCTTGGGGGATCGACGTATCCCAGGCCTGCGCAGACCTAAAGCTGGACGCTCGGCAGTGCGTAGCACTAGACCCGCTGCCGGCACTGGATCAGCGGCGCACGCTCATGCTGAGCCCGATCACCCGTATTCAGGCGAGAGACGACGCGCTGGCTTTACTCTCAGATGATGGCGCGCCGGTCACCGTGATCAACGATAGTCCCGGTTTCGTCGTCCAACGTATTTTGGCGACGATTGTGAATATCGGGACCAATATCGCGCAGCGAGGTATCGCGTCTCCAGACGACATCGATGACGCCGTGCGGATTGGTCTTGGATATCCCCAAGGTCCGCTGGCCCTTGGAGATAGCATCGGCCCCGAAAAAGTGATGGCCATATTGGAAGGCATGCAGCGCGTGACGGGAGACCCCCGCTACCGTCCCAGCCAGTGGTTGCGCCGGCGCGCTTTGTTGGGCGAGTCACTGCTAACCCCCGAGGCGAGTAGACACTGACATGAGTGAAACTTCTGTTGTTCTCAGCCACCCCGCACCACACGTACTTCAAGTGGCCATCAATCGTCCTGAGGCGAAAAACGCCATCGACGAAAAAACGCGTGTCGCGCTCATCGACGCCATTACCACCGGATTAAACGACACCGACGTCCGCGCCCTGCTACTGTGTGGCACCAACGGCATCTTTTGCGCCGGCGGCGATCTGGCCAGCATGCGCGAGATGACCGAGCAGGCAGCGCGTACCCGTATGCAGAGCGGTCACCACCTCATCAAGCTACTCTGGCATGCCAACATTCCTATTGTCGTCGCGATGGAGAAATTTGCCATCGGTGCAGGCGCAGGCTTGGCTCTTGTTGCCGACCATATTGTGGCTGGCGAGAACACTCGTATGAGTTTTCCTTTCCTTCAGCTGGGGCTGGTACCCGACTGGGGCTCTACCCAGTCACTGATCCGCAAAGCAGGATGGGGCACCGCCAAACGGCTCGTTCTGGATTGCGCCTCTCTCAAGGGTAGGGAATTGCTCGATCTGGGCTTGGTGGAGCAAGTCGTAGCAGACGACTCCGTGATGGATGTGGCCACGGATAAGGCGCTGGAATTTTCCCGCCTCCCACGACTGGCCTTGCGGCAGTTCAAAGAAGCGATGAGGCGCTCGACACAAAACATCGATGCCGCTTTGGCAGCAGAAGAAGACGACCAGACCGCCTGCTTTCTCAGCGAGGAATTTAAGGAGGGCCTGAGCGCACTCCAACAAAAAAGAGCCCCCGACTTTTTCAGTGGTTCATCCGATGAGTGACGGGAAAGTAGCCACCCTGCAGAACTGGGTGGGAAAGTCGCACACCACCCACAGCGAGCTCCCTCTCTTTCAGACCGAAGCGCTCGCAGGCGCCATTGGCGCGACTGCGACGCCCAACACAGGTGACCCACTCCCCCTGCCCTGGCACTGGTTATACTTTTTAGAGCCGGTCCGCCGGGACGGTACCGGCGAGGATGGGCACCCTCTCAAAGGCGGTTTTCTGCCTCCCGTTGCGCTGCCGCGACGCATGTGGGCGGCAGGTAAGCTAGAGGTCACGAAACCGCTAATCCTCGGGCTCGCTGCCGAAAAGGTGTCGGTCATCACTTCGGTCGAATCTAAAGACGGCCGCAGCGGCAAGCTGGTTTTTGTCAGCCTAAGGCACGAATTCAACCAGGCTGACGAACTGTGTATTACCGAGGAGCAAAACCTGGTTTATCGCGAGGCGCCTCAGGAGAGGACCGCGCTACCCGCAGGAAATATCATAGATAGCGAACCGCAATTCACCCGCAAGATAACGCCTGATCCCATCTTGCTGTTTCGCTTCTCGGCGCTCACCTACAACGCTCACCGCATTCACTACGACCGGGAATACGCAGTGAATGAAGAGCTGTACCCGGCGCTCGTAGTCCATGGGCCCCTGCTGGCCACCCTGCTCCTGAACCTGGCCTATGAAAACCTGCCCAACGCACGAATTGAGACGTTCTCGTTTCGCGCGGTGAGACCAACATTCGACAGCCACCCCATCAAGCTCTGTGGGAGACGCAGCGGTAATCAACTGCTTCTATGGTCCGAGGACCATGAGGGCTATTGCTGCATGAGAGCGGAAGCAACCATAGGGTCCTAGTGCGTCACGGGCAATCGCACTCGACTCCCGTTCATCTATGCAGGACCGAAGCAAGATCCATCATCAGAGTCGATGCCTCGCAATATAGGAGAACCGATCATGCAGCAGCTCACCCTTCAGAACCTCAGTGACAGGGCATTAATCTCAGACCAGCTTTATCGATACGCGAAAGGGCTGGACACGTGCGACTGGGACCTGGTTACCTCTGTACTGACGGATCCCTTTCACCTCACAGCTGAAATGCTGGATATCGATCGCACCATATCTCCTCAGGAGTACATCGAGCTGGCGCCCGGTAAGTTCCTGCCGGGCTTCGACGGAACCGCTCACCTGAATACCAATCAACTGATTAGCGTTGATGGAGGTCAGGCACACATCGAGACCAGAATGTACGCCTGCCACTACATTAACCCGAGTGATAACACCCAGGCCGATCAGCTGTCTGCACCGGACAGTATTCACTGCAACATGCAAATGTTCTGGGAGGGTCGATTGACGCGCCAGCCAGACGGCAACTGGTTATTTCATGCAGTCCATATGGGCGTGACCGCCAGCGAGGGAAACATGAGCGTCATGGAAACGGCTAGATCGCGAGTTACAGGTTAATGATATCGCCCTGAATCAGTCGACCCGCGACACGCTCTTCGCCAAGGCCCGGGGGGTACTCTGACCCGTCGATTAAGGTTGGTTTTATTTATACAGTTATGTAAAGTTTAATCCGCACTCGACTCGACACCACAGGAGCACACCGTGAACGTTGAAGACCTGATACTGATCAGCGTGGATGACCACGTGGTCGAACCGCCGGGCATGTTCGACAACCATATGACTCAGGCTGAACTGGATACCATTGCACCCCGCCTGATCGAGGAGAATGGCACCAACTTCTGGCTCTACGAGGGCCACAAGATTGGCAACATGGGCCTGAACGCAGTGGTGGGTCGCCCCAAGGAAGAGTACGGCATGGAGCCTCTGCGCTACGAAGACATGCGCGAGGGTGTGTACTCAATTGATGCGCGCATTGGCGATATGGATGCCAACGGCATTCTCTCCTCCATTTGCTTTCCTACCTTCCCGACCTTCGCAGGCAACCTCTTTCACCAGTCGAAAGACAAGCAGGCCGCTAAACGTGTAATCGAGGCGTATAACGACTGGCATATCGACGAGTGGGCGGCGGCGCACCCTGGCCGCATTATCCCCATGGCCATGCTGCCCATCTGGGACAGCGATCTGATGGTTGCCGAGGTCAAACGGGTAGTGGCCAAGGGCTGCAGGGCCATCACCTTCCCGGACAACCCCACCTTCCATGGATTCCCAGGTATTCATACCGCGCATTGGGACAAGTTGTGGGAAGTCTGCGCTGAAAACGACGTAGTGATTAACTGCCACATCGGTACCGGGGCTGCACCTCCACACTCTTCGCCCGAAACACCCATTGATGCCTGGATAGCAGCCTTTCCAATGTCCATCGCCAACAGCGCCGCAGACTGGCTGTATGGGGAATTCCTGCTCAAGTACGACAACCTGAGGATATCGCTGACGGAGGGCGGTGTCGGCTGGGTCCCCTACTTTCTTGAGCGGGCAGAGTTCACCTTCGATCACCACGGCTCGTGGACCAAGTCTAATTTTGGCGGCAAGCGACCCCGGGAAGTCTTTCAGGAGCATTTCCTGACCTGCTTCATCGAGGACGAAAGTGGCCTGCGCAATCGTGACCTGGTGGGTATTGACAACATTCTATTCGAGTGTGACTACCCACACTCGGACAGCACCTGGCCGGTAACGCCTGAGAATACCTTCCGTCAATTGGAGAACGTCGGCCTGAGCGACGAAGAGATCAACAAAGTCACACACCTCAACGCGATCAAATATTTCAACTTTGACCCGATCGCCCTGCTCGGCCGAGAAAATTGCACGGTGGGCGCGTTGCGCGAGAAGGCGAAACAGGCCGGCGTAGATACGCGTGAGAAGTCGGGAGGCGGGAAATCCGCGAAAGTGAGCGACCGGTCAGGACGAATGACCTCCGGTGAAGTACAAAAACTGTTTGCCGGAGAAGGCGCAGCCGCGGACTGAGCGCCAGCGCAAGGGCAACACAACGTGGAGACATTGAATGACTGACCAAGCAGTGATCGTTAGCGAAGCCGACGGGATCATCACCATCACTCTTAACCGCCCGCAAGCAAAAAACGCGGTTAACAAGGCGGTCGCAGAAGGGGTCTCAAACGCCCTCGACAAGTTAGAGAGCGATTCGGCGCTGCGCGTCGCCATCATCACGGGTGCGGAGGGGACTTTTTGCTCTGGTATGGATCTCAAAGCATTTGTCAGCGGTGAGACGCCAGTGATCGAAGGTCGCGGCTTTGCAGGCCTCTGTGAGCATACGCTCTCTAAACCCCTGATCGCGGCAGTAGAGGGCTACGCGTTGGCGGGAGGCTTCGAAATTGCGATCAGTAGCGATCTGATTGTCGCCGCTGAAGATGCCACCTTCGGCATCCCAGAAACCAAACGCGGACTGGTCGCGGGCGCAGGCGGTCTGGTCAAACTCCCCAAACAGGTGTCACCCCGGATCGCAAAGGAACTCGCTCTTACCGGAGACTTCTTTACGTCCAGCCGCGCCTACGAATTGGGCTTGATCAACCGGGTTGTTCCCTCGGGCACTGCGCTCGAGGAAGCGACAGTCTTGGCCAGGAAAATCGCCAACAACGGGCCATTGGCTGTATCTGTCAGTAAGCAGGTGATCGATGGAGCACAAGACTGGTCCAACGCGACAATGTTTGCCGAACAAG
>JACETJ010000052.1 GCA_013911345.1 Congregibacter sp. | reverse complement strand
CACTAGGCCAACACTGATCAGCGCCAATCCGAGTATCAGCAGCAGTGGATCACCACGGTACACCGGCATATTAATGGAGCGGCTCATGCAGCCACCTCCAACGCGTCAACCGCTTCCTTGAACCGCTCGCCCCGTTCGATATAACTCGAGAACATGTCAAAGCTGGCGCAAGCCGGAGACAGCAGGACGGTGTCTCCGGGTCTGGCCGCTGAGGCACTCCGAATCACTGCGTCCTCTAGGCTATTGAGCACTTCTACTGGCGTTTCGCCAGCGAGATGAGATCGTATTTCTTCCTTGGCCTCACCGATGGCCAGCAATCGCACCTTCAGTCCGGAGAGAATGGGCTTGAGCTGTGAAAAATCCTGACCTTTACCCTGGCCACCAACAATTAACCAGATATCTCCATCATCGGCCAACCCGGCTAGGGCAGCCGCAGTCGCTCCAATATTGGTGGCCTTACTGTCATCGATGTAGCGTACCCCGCTGATTTGACCAATCACTTGGCAGCGATGGGGTAGCCCCCGATAACGCCGAGCGCCCTCGATCAATTTGTCCAGCGGCATGTTAAGCGCGGCGCCTAAAGCTAACGCTGCGAGTACATTTAGGTGGTTGTGTCTGCCCGCTACCTGTAATTCATCAACACTGACCAGCTTCTCAAGCCCACGGCATAACCACATCACATCATCGATCTGCCGCAGACCAAATTCATTAAGGTCAGGCTCGGCAGACCGCCACCAGGTGATGGGGGTGCCCTCGGGTATCAACGGAATTGTTAGAGGATCATCGCGGTTCGCCACCACATGACCCACTTTCTTGAAAATGGCATGTTTGGCTCGATGGTATTCGCTCAGCGAGGCGTAGCGGTCGAGATGATCAGCACTGACATTGATCACCGTGGCCAGCTGTAAACCCATTGCCTCGGAGCGTTCCAGCTGAAAACTGGACAGCTCGAGGATGTAAAGATCGGGCTGGTCTTCAAGTAGATCTAGAGCGGGCCGACCGAGATTCCCACCGACAGCCACCTTCACCTGGCAAGCGGTGATCATCTCGCCCAGCAATGAAGTCACAGTAGATTTGCCGTTGGAACCCGTAATCCCCACCACGGGCGCCTGAGCGGCTTCGAGAAAGAGATCAATGTCTCCCCGAACGCGACATCCACGTTCAAGTGCTCGCTCGACAACCGGGTGGTCAAGCGCCACTCCCGGACTGACAATCATTTCGGTGCAGTCGTCAGCCACGGTTAAATCGATATCACCGAAGGTGGCTCGGCTCCGGTCGACATGGGCAATCGCGTTGGTGTCTTCTTGCAACTCCGCGCGGCTATCGATCGCGTAAAACGGCACACCTTGTTGATGCCACCAACGCGCTACCGATTGCCCGGTTACACCAAGACCGAAAATGATTCGTCTTTCCGAGCTAGCGATGGTCGATGTTGTCATCATCCCTCGATCACCTCAGCTTCAGTGTCGCCAGCCCAAAGAGCACCAGCATCACGGTAATGATCCAGAAACGGACGATGACACGCGGCTCCGGCCAGCCTTTGAGCTCGAAGTGGTGATGTATCGGCGCCATGCGGAAGACGCGCTTGCCGGTTAGCTTGAAGGACCCAACCTGAATAATGACCGAGACGGTTTCGAGTACGAAAATCCCGCCCATAATGAAGAGCACGATCTCGTGGCGCGTCATCACCGCAACAATCCCCAGCGCGGCGCCCAGCGCCAGCGCGCCGACATCGCCCATGAAAATCATCGCGGGGTAAGTGTTGAACCAGAGAAAACCGAGACCCGCCCCGGCAATCGCCCCGCAGAAAACCATGAGTTCGCCGGTGCCGGGCAGGTAAGCGATATTGAGGTATTCGGCAAACTCGACATGACCCGCGAGATACGCAATTACGCCCAGGCCCGTTGCCACCATCACCGTGGGCATAATCGCCAGCCCATCCAAACCGTCAGTCAGGTTGACGGCGTTACTCGAACCGACCACAACAAAATAACTGAAAGGCACAAACAGCCAACCCATGGCCAACGCTATGTCTTTGAAAAATGGCACATAGAGTGTGGTTTCTTCAGGCAGCAGCGCCGTATCAAAGAGATACAGCGTGATGCCAAAGGCAAACAGTGACTGCCACAGGTATTTCCACCGCGCTGGCAAGCCCCGAGTGTCTTTGCGAACAACCTTGCGGTAGTCATCGACCCAGCCAATGGCGCCAAAAGCAATGGTCGTGACAACAGCCACCCAGACGTAGCGACTGCTCAGGTCAGCCCATAACAGGGTGGAACCCAGCACCGTCACTAAAATTAATGCCCCACCCATCGTGGGCGTGCCGGCCTTTTCGAGATGCGATTGAGGCCCCTCCTCACGAATGGTCTGACCAATCTGCAATTGATTCAGGCGCTCAATCACAACGGGGCCCACCACCATAGAAATCGCCAGAGCAGTGCAAGCGGCAAGAATCCCCCGCAGTGTCAGGTACTGAAAGACAGCAAACCCGGGATCGATGAACAGCAATTTTTCGCTGAGCCACATCAGCATGACGTTGCCTCCTCAGAACTGAAGAGCCACGCCACTGTGCGTTCCAGGCCCGCCGCTCGTGAGCCTTTAACCCAAACAACATGCTCCTTTGGCAACGTCGGGAAATCAGCGTGTAGAGAGGTCTGGTCGGGAAAAGAAAGGGCGCTGCCACCAAATGCCTCGGCCGCCGGCGCGGCCTCCTCGCCGACAGTGATCAAGAGATCGATGCCCTTTTCTCTCGCATACCGGCCAACGTCTGCGTGCAACGCTTCACTGGTCGACCCAAGCTCAAGCATCGGACCCAGAACCAGCACCCGATAACCCGATTCTCGTGCCAGCACGTCCAGCGCAGCCTTCACCGCTGCCGGGTTGGCGTTATAGGTATCGTCGATGACCATACCGCCACCTACACGCGGCATGGCCGCGCCGCGACCAATACCAGCGGTAACCGTTGCGACGCCGTCAGCTGCGTGCTGTGGCGCGACCCCCAATTCAATTGCAACAGCCAGTGCAGCCAGTGCGTTTGACACGTGCTGATCGCCAGCAAGTTGCAACGATACGGATACGGAAAAAGTCGGCCCTTCGAGTCGAAACTCCGTCCCCTCTAAACCCCGGTGATGAATATCCGTCGCGCGGTAATCCGCTGACTCCAACAGTCCGAAAGTGACTTGGCGCGCGGAACCCGCTTGCGCGCGCCATTGCGATGACCATCTCTGGTCTGCGTTGATCACAGCGAGACCCGTGCCACCCAAGCCCTCAAAGATTTCTCCTTTGGTGGTGGCGATAGCATCGACACTGTCGTAATGCGCAAGGTGTGCGGCCGACGCATTCACACAGACAGACACATTGGGCCTTGCCAATTCGCAGAGATAGGCAATATCGCCGGATTGCCCGGCACCCATCTCGATGACCCCGTACCGGTAGTCGTCCGTCAGGCCCGATAACGTTAAAGGCACACCCAGTTCATTGTTTTGATTGCCTAAAGTAGCGTGCACCGCACCACTGGACCCCAGCGCAGCAGCGATGAGATTCTTTGTCGTGGTTTTACCAGCGCTGCCGGTAATCGCGATGATGTCTCCAGCAAAGGCTTGTCGCTTCAGATATCCAAAGCGCCCAGAAGCATGGGTAATGTTGGAAACGACAAGCTGAGGTGCTCCGCTTTCGACCTTTCGCTCGGTCAGTACGGCCGAGGCGCCTGCCGCGACGGCCTGAGGTACATAATCGTGTCCATCTGCATGCTGCCCGCAGATCGCAGCAAACAAATCTCCCGCTGAGACCTCGCGGCTATCTATTTTGAGGTGCTGTATCGGCACCGACTCGCCATACAGCTGACCACCTGTCTCCTCTGCCAACGCCTGTAATGCTATGGCACCCATCAGGCGGCCCGCCGGCACTGAAGCTGCTCTCTAGCGCAGTCAGCATCACTGAAAGGTAATCGAACACCATCAATTTCCTGATAGGTCTCGTGCCCTTTACCGGCAATCAGTACCGTATCTCCGGGGCTGGCCTGCGAGACAGCGAGCGCAATAGCCGACGCACGGTCCTCCTCAACCATAGGTGAGACGCCTTCGCAGCCGGTCAAAATATCTTGGATGATCGCGCTGGGAGCTTCTGAGCGGGGATTATCACTGGTCACAATCACACGGTCAGCAAAGCGACAGGCAATCGCCCCCATCTCGGCGCGTTTACCCTGATCGCGATCTCCGCCGCAGCCGAATAAAACCCAAATACTGCCCGGGCTCTCTGCAGCCTTGAGCGCAACGAGGGCACGTTGGAGGGCATCAGGCGTGTGAGCGTAATCAATGACCACCCTGATATCGGCGTCGGTGCCAACAACCTGCAACCGCCCCAACACCGGCTGGGCAGCCTCTGCAGCCCGCAGCGCATCAGAAAAGGAAATGCCGACCGAGACCGCCGCCGATAGAGACGCCATTAGGTTGAATGCATTGAATGGTCCTGACAGTGATGAACGCAAACTGCCCTCTCCCCAGGGTGTCCGCACATTTAAGTGCAAGGGTGTGGATTGCACGATCTCAAAGCACACGGCCGCTGAATCCAGTTCGCTTGACAGACTGACACTGCCCGCGAGCCAGACGTCAGAGTGCCTCGCAACGACTGCGTCATCTGCGTTATAAATTCTCACGTCAGGCGCAAACTCACGGAAAAGGCGGAGCTTTGCAGCGCAATACGCAGACATAGAGTTGTGGTAATCAAGGTGATCCCTGGACAGATTCGTGAATACACCGACATCGACTTTCAAGCCATCCAGTCGCCCTTGATCCAGCGCGTGGCTGGAGGCCTCGAGCGCTACACAATCAACTCCCTGCTCACGCCAATGATGAAGTTGCTTGTGCAAACTCAGGCAGTCAGGCGTGGTGTTGCGAGTTTCCTGTGGCTGCTGATTAAGCCGCATGCCAAGCGTGCCAATCGATGCGGTTTTTTTGCCGGCATGCCTCAGTATTTGTGCAGTCAAATCCACGACCGAGGTCTTACCATTTGTGCCGGTCACCGCAACGACCGCGAGCTCACTGGAGGGAGAACCATAAAATCGATTGGCGAGCGCTCCCAGCTTCGCCCTTAAATTGGTAACTGGGACGACACGTGCATCGTTTGATTCACCTCCCTCATCCGACTCAGACAGCACCGCTACGGCACCCTGCGCCAGCGCGGCCGCAATGAAGTCTCTGCCGTCTTGCTTAGATCCCGGCAATGCGATGAATACGTCGTTGCGATTAACGCTCCTGCTATCCAGCGTGAGGTTGGCAGCCACTACATCAGGCACACCCGGGTCATCCAGCAGAGCGCGAAGGCTCATACTCATTGCCCACCTCCTGATTTAGCCAGCAAAGCACCCATGTCTGACTGTTCAGGCTGCGCATTACGAATACGCAGCACCTCTTCTGTAATGCGGGAATAAACCGGCGCGGCCGCCAACCCACCGCCATAATGATCACCACGGGGCTGATCGATCAGAATGGCGGTGACGTAGCGCGGCGCGCTCATTGGAGCGATGCCCACGAACAGCGCAACGTACTGATCATCGAGGTAGCCGCCCTCACCCACCTTGTGAACCGTGCCGGTCTTTCCACCGACAGAAAAACCCGGCACCCGCGCCAGCGTGGCGGTGCCGCCTGGGCCAGTGACTCGGTCCAGCACCTGAAGCACACTGCGAGCAATATCGGCGTCGATGACACGCTCGCCCGGCGGTAACGCATCAGGATCCTGTTTCAGCAAAGTCAGTGGCCGGCGAACCCCGTCATTAGCCAGCACCGCATAGGCTCGCGCGAGCTGAATCGGGGTGGCCGTCAGGCCGTAACCAAAGGCCAAAGTGACCTTCTCGATATCACTCCAATGATTCAGATCCGGTAACTGCCCCGCTCGCTCGCCCGGAAAACCTGTGCCGGTGGCCTCGCCAAGACCAAAGCGATAGAGCACGTCCAGTATGGCCTCGTGACCCACCGCTTGAGCTAACTTGGTGACCCCGACTTGACTCGATTTCTCGATGATTGTGGAGACGGAGATCTCACCGTAGTTGCGTGGGTCGTGTAACATCTTCGCGCCAACCCGAATTCTCCCCGGATGGGTGTCCACGAGGCTGTCTATATGGAACAACTCGCTTTCCAGTGCGGCAACCAGCGTCAGGGTTTTCACTGTGGACCCCGGCTCGAAAGCGTCGGTGAAAGCGCGATTGCGCGCACTGCCAAAATCCAACGCAGTGCGACTGTTAGGGTTAAATACCGGATAGTTACTCACCGCGAGCACCTCGCCAGTCCACGCATCGATGGTCACCGCTGAGCCGGCTGTCGCGCCGGTTTCTTTCATTGCTCGCTGCAGCTCCCGGTGCTGAGCGTATTGCAGGCGCAGGTCCAGACTGAGAGCCAGGGCGTTACCAGATCGGGGCTCAACCACCACGCCAATGTCTCTTACCGCCTCACCATGGAGATCCTTGATAAACCGCTTCTTACCCGGCACTCCTTGCAGCCACTCTTCATAGGCAAGCTCGACACCGGCAATACCTCGCCCATCGACATTGGTTAAACCAAGAACCTGAGCAGTCACCTCTCCAGCCGGGTAGTAACGCCGGTACTCTCGCTCGCCACGCACACCGGGGAAATTTCCCCGTAGCACACCCCGGGCAAAATCCGGTGTCTGATGGCGGGCCAGGTACATAAACTGCTTGTCGCCGTAAAAATTAAGCTTGCCCTGAAGTACATCTGCATCCAGAGCGAGTTGCTCCGCCAGCTCAGGAAGGCGACGGGAATCCTTCAATCTTTGCGGGTTTGCCCACAGCGAGACGACCGGAGAGCTCACCGCAAGCGGGACCCCATTTCGGTCTTCAATCAGCCCGCGGTAAACGGGAATCTCTGCCGTGCGAACCGTTCGTAATGCCCCCTGCTCTCTGAGAAAAACCGCACCTTGGCCGCCATCAGTGACCTGCAAATGCACCAGCCGCCCAACCAACGTGGCTGCCAAAATGGCCAATCCCACACAAACCACTGCGAACCGCCATCGAGGCAGCGTGCTTGGCTGAGCTCCCCGCTTCATTCCGCCACCACCTGAGACAAGCTGAGATCGGGTGCCTGCATAAACAGTGCCTCAGACGCGATCTGACTGATCCTATGGGGTGCCGCCCAGGTGTTGATCTCCAGTAACAAACGGGTGTATTGCTCTTGCGACTGCCAACGCTCAAGCTCAAGCGCCTGAAGACGGGCGTAATCACTCCGCACCTGATGGGTACTCGCCACTATTGCCAGCGCGGAGACGATCAAGCCAATTCCCAATAAACAGGCTGCGAATGCAGGAGAGGGTTTGCCCTGGCTCACGACAGTCGCTCCGCCACCCGCATGATGGCTGACCGGGCCCTCGGGTTCTCCGCAATCTCCGCCTCCGAGGGGACAACGGCCTTACCTATGTGACGCAGCAGCCCTTGCTGCGCTTCGTATTGAATCGGCACGCCCGGCGGCACTTGCGCACCCCTCGCGGCATCTCTGATAAAGCGCTTAACGATACGGTCTTCCAGAGAATGGAAGCTGATCACCACCATCCTGCCCCCAGGTGCCAACGCCAGCACGATGGCATCAAGCACCTCCCGCAATGCGTCCAACTCCCCATTCACCTGCAGCCGAATAGCTTGAAAACTTCTAGTGGCGGGATGTTTGTGGGGCTCCCACTTTGGAATGGCCGCGGAGACGATTTCGGCCAGTTGGGATGTGCGGTCTATAGGTGTAGCAGATCGCTCTCTGACAATCGCGGCAGCAATACGACGAGCAAAGCGCTCCTCTCCCAGATCCCGCAGTACTCGAGCGAGCTCACCTTCGCCAACGCTCGCCAACCAATCAGTCGCTGATTGACCGGCAGCCGTATTCATTCGCATATCCAACGGGCCATCGTGAGTGAAGCTGAAACCGCGCTCAGGATCATCGAGCTGAGGCGACGACACCCCCAAATCCAACAGAAC
>JACETJ010000051.1 GCA_013911345.1 Congregibacter sp. | reverse complement strand
CTACCAACACCTTGCCGCGTTGGCCGCTGGCGCAACCGTTCCGTATGTTGGCCCACAACGGTGAGATCAACACCATAGAGGGCAACCGAAGCTGGTCCAGAGCGCGGACCTCCAAGCTCGAATCGCCGTTGCTGCCCGACCTGCAGGAGTTACTGCCGCTGGTGAATACCGAGGGGTCGGACTCCTCCAGTCTCGATAACATGCTTGAGCTACTGACGACCGGCGGCGTTGAATTGCCCCGGGCGCTGCGCATGCTGATCCCACCCGCGTGGCAGAACATTGAAGGGATCGACCCGGATCTAAAGGCCTTTTACCAATACAACGCCATGCACATGGAGCCGTGGGATGGGCCGGCGGGCATTGTGCTGACCGACGGTCGTTATGCCTGCTGCTTGTTGGACCGCAACGGACTTCGCCCAGCGCGCTGGGTCACGACCGATGATGGCTTTATTACGCTTGCGTCAGAAGTTGGCACGCACGGCTACCAACCAGAGCAAGTGATTGCCAAAGGAAGGGTTGGCCCCGGTCAGATTCTTGTGGTGGATACCCAAGAAGGGCGCGTCCTTCACACTGAAGATATCGATGAGCTACTGAAGACTCGGCAGCCCTACAAAAAATGGCTCAGGCAGAACGCACGTTTGATCGAGGGCAGTTTCACTGGAGAGGCCGTCGCGGCCATTGACGGCGCGCAGCTCGATGTTTATCAGAAGATGTTTCAGGTCAGCTTTGAGGAGCGAGATCAAGTGCTCCGGCCACTGGCAGAATCGGGTAATGAAGCGGTTGGCTCGATGGGGGATGACACACCTATGGCCGTTCTCTCGAGACAGGAACGGTCTTTGTACGACTATTTCCGACAGAAGTTTGCGCAGGTCACCAACCCGCCGATCGATCCATTGCGCGAGTCCATTGTGATGTCTCTCGAGGTTGACCTGGGCCCTGAGCGAAACATTTTTGCAGAGTCGGCCGAGCACGCTCACCGCATCAGCCTGACCTCACCGGTGTTGTCCCAATCCAAATTTCACACGATTACCGCGATGGCGGAGGAAGGGTTTAACAGCGTCGTCGTTGACGCCACCTACGACCCTGCCGATGGCAATCTGCGCGAGGCACTTGAAGCGCTATGCTCTAGCGCAGAGGCGGCCGTGCGCGACGGCAAGAATATTCTGATCGTGTCTGACCGCAACATCGGCGAAGCGCGCGTGCCGCTTCACAGCTTGCTGGCTACGGGCGCCATCCACCACCACCTGATACGAGTCGGGTTGCGCGCGGATTGTAATCTGATCGTTGAGTCTGGCAGCGCCAGAGATTCGCATCACGTCGCCTGCCTGCTTGGCTTTGGAGCCACTGCGGTATACCCCTATCTCGCTTATAGCGTGATCGAGGATCTGCTGACGCGTGGAGAACTGCTCGGTGACCCTCAGCTGTGCCAGAAAAATTTCCGCAAAGGCATCAACAAGGGCCTCCTTAAAATCATGTCGAAAATGGGCATTTCTGCGGTGAATTCATACCGCGGTGCCCAACTGTTTGAGGCGGTGGGCCTCGACGCCGAGATGGTTCACGTTGCCTTTACCGGGGTGGCCTCGCGCATTGGCGGTGTGACATTGGATCAGCTGGAAAAAGACCAATGGCAGGTGGCGAGCCGGGCGCGCTCACGGCGGAAGTCTCTCGACCAGGGTGGCTTGCTCAAATACGTCCATGGCGGGGAGTACCACGCCTACAACCCCGACGTGGTGATGAGTCTGCAGGCGGCAGTGGTCAGTGGTGACTACGCCGATTACCAGCGCTATGCGGCGCATTGCAATGACCGACCCACTGCCGCGCTTCGAGATCTGCTGGCGCTTAACTTGTCTGACTCGCCAGTGCCTCTCGAGGAAGTCGAGCCGATCGACAATATTTTGCGCCGTTTCGACTCCGCTGGCATGTCTTTGGGGGCTTTGTCGCCTGAGGCCCACGAGGCGCTGGCGATGGGTATGAATCAAATCGGTGCGCGCTCCAACAGTGGTGAGGGCGGCGAGGACCCGAATCGCTTTGGTACGGATCGGGTCTCTAAGATCAAACAAATAGCGTCGGGTCGTTTTGGTGTGACGCCACACTATCTGGTGAACGCCGAGGTGCTTCAGATCAAAGTAGCCCAGGGCGCCAAGCCCGGTGAGGGCGGCCAGCTGCCGGGCGGAAAGGTGAATGACCTGATTGCGCGGCTGCGTTACTCGGTGCCGGGTGTCACCCTGATCTCGCCGCCGCCGCATCACGATATTTATTCGATTGAGGATCTTGCCCAGCTTATTTTTGATTTGAAGCAGGTTAACCCCAGCGCGCTGGTCTCAGTGAAGCTGGTATCGGAACCTGGGGTGGGCACGATCGCGGCAGGTGTCACCAAGGCCTACGCTGATCTCATTACGATCTCGGGCTACGACGGCGGCACGGCCGCCAGTCCCTTGACGTCGATCCGCTACGCCGGCTCCCCCTGGGAATTAGGCATTGCCGAGGTGCATCAAACCCTTCGCGGTAACCGTTTGCGCGGCAAGGTACGGGTGCAGGCCGATGGTGGCATGAAGACCGGCCTTGATGTGGTCAAGGCGGCGATTCTAGGTGCCGAGAGTTTCGGTTTTGGCACGGCCCCCATGGTCGCCATGGGCTGCAAGTACTTGCGCATTTGCCACCTCAACAACTGTGCGACCGGTGTGGCGACCCAGAATGCCCAACTGCGTCAGACCCACTTTGTTGGGGACGTCGAGCGCGTGGTGAACTTCTTTACGTTTGTGGCCACGGAAACCCGCGAGTGGTTGGCGAAGCTCGGCGTTCGCAAGCTGGAGGACCTGATTGGCAGGGTCGATCTGCTTGAGTGCCTGCCGGGCGAGACTGCTAAACAGCAGAGTCTCGACCTGAGCCCCATTCTTTGGGTTGATGAGGAGGCCGCAGATCAGCCGCAGTTCTGCCAGGTGACCAGCAACGATCCCTTCGATACTGGGGAAAAAGCTAATGTGATGGTGGCGGACATGTTGCCTGCCATCGAGGCGGCGAGTGGGGGCACGTTCTCCTACGCGGTAACCAATTGCGACCGATCGATTGGCGCGCGCCTCTCGGGTGAGATTGCCAAGCGTCATGGCAATACCGGTATGGAATCGAACCCCATCACCGTTAACCTCACCGGCACGGCCGGTCAAAGCTTTGGTGTATGGAACGCCGGCGGCCTGCACATGTATCTGCGCGGTGACTGCAACGACTACGTGGGTAAGGGCATGGCCGGGGGCAAGCTGGTTATTGCGCCGCCGGAGGGCAGCCGTTTCGAGAGTCGCAAGACCAGCATCATTGGTAATACCTGTCTGTATGGCGCTACCGGTGGTCGTTTGTTTGCTGCGGGAGTTGCGGGCGAGCGCTTCGCTGTTCGTAACTCGGGTGCCCACGCGGTGATTGAGGGCGCGGGAGACCATTGCTGCGAATACATGACCGGCGGTCTGGTCACGGTGCTGGGAGCCACAGGCGTGAACTTTGGCGCGGGCATGACCGGCGGGCTGGCCTTCGTGCTGGACGAGGATCGCGCCTTTATTGATCGTTACAACAGTGAGCTCGTCGAAATTCACCGTGTGGCGGCAGAGTCCATGGAGGCGCATCGTCACTTCTTACGCGACAATATTCGCGAGTTTGTGACCGAGACCGGCTCGGAGTGGGGCGCGCATTTGCTTGAGAACTTCGAAGACTATGTTGGCAAGTTCTGGCTTGTGAAGCCGAAGGCCGCGGACATTAACCAATTGCTCTCGCGATTGCGGGATACGGACTGAGGCACGTCTGATGAGTACTCGCCTGGCCAATCCGTTTCAATTCCTTGATGTCGACCGTAAGGATCCCGGCAAAAAGGATATGGAGACACGCACCGAGGCCTTCGTAGAAATTTATGACCCTTACACTCAGGTGCAAGCGGCGGAGCAATCTCACCGATGCCTCGAATGCGGGAATCCCTATTGTGAGTGGAAGTGCCCGGTACATAATTTTATTCCCAACTGGTTAAAGCTGCTGGCCGAGGGCAATTTATTCGAAGCGGCCGAACTCAGCCACCAGACCAATACGTTGCCAGAGGTTTGTGGGCGTGTTTGTCCGCAGGATCGTCTGTGTGAGGGAGCTTGCACGCTGAACGACGGATTTGGTGCGGTGACCATTGGCAATTCAGAGAAATACATCACCGATACCGCGCTGGCCATGGGCTGGCGGCCGGATCTGTCCGATGTTGTGCCCACCGATAAGAAGGTGGCGATCATTGGTGCGGGACCGGCGGGACTGGGCTGTGCGGACATTCTCACTCGTAACGGGGTGAAGGCCGTAGTCTTTGATCGGTATCCCGAAATTGGTGGTCTTCTGACCTTTGGTATTCCTCAGTTCAAGCTCGAGAAGCAGGTGATGGAGCGCCGCCGCGAGGTATTTGAGGGAATGGGTATCGAGTTTCGGCTGAATACGGAGATCGGCCGGGATATCACTATTGATCAATTGCTCGCTGATTACGATGCGGTATTTTTGGGCATGGGCACCTACAAGGCGATGGAAGGGGCCTTCCCGGGTGAGGACTTGCCTGGCGTCTATAAGGCCCTTGATTACCTGATTGCCAACGTTAACGAGAAAATGGACTACCCCCGAGAGCCCGAGGAGTTCATCGACCTCAAGGAAAAGACAGTTGTGGTGCTGGGCGGTGGTGATACGGCGATGGACTGTGTCCGCACTGCGGTGCGCCAGCAGGCGGATCGCGTGTACTGTGTCTATCGTCGTGATGAGGAGAATATGCCGGGTTCGCGGCGCGAGGTGGCCAACGCAAAAGAGGAGGGCGTGCAGTTCTTATTCAATCGCCAGCCTATTGAGGTGATGGATTATTTTGGTGAGGCTATCGGCGTCAAAGTCGTTGAAACACAACTCAGTGAGCCCGGGCCAGATGGTCGTCGGCGTCCAGAGCCGGTGGCGGGGAGCGAGGTGGTGATCGAGGCCGACGCCATCATTATGGCGTTCGGATTTCAGCCGAGCCCGGCAGATTGGTTCCCCAAGGTGGGCGTGACGTGTAACGACTGGGACGGCGTGATCGCGCCCGAGGAGCAGGCGTTCAAGTTTCAAACCGCTAATCCCAAGATCTTCGCCGGGGGTGATATGGTGCGCGGATCAGATCTGGTGGTGACCGCCATCTGGGAAGGCCGTCAGGCGGCCGAGGGGATACTGGATTATCTGCAGGTGTGATTATGGGGTCGTGTAAGCCCGGTCCGCAAGGGTACACTTAACAACAATGACTCCATGTTTCGGGGGTCGCTCAACCCTTCAAAGCGTCACGAAAAAAAAGATCTGAAATAGAAAGATCAGAGTCAGAAAAATAAGAAAGACAATACAAAAAAGATAGCCAAAAGAGAGTCGATAGCATGGTCAGCTTGGAAAACGACCGGTTCCTTCGCGCCCTAATGCGTGAACCTGTGGACCGAACCCCACTATGGATGATGCGCCAGGCGGGACGCTATCTCCCTGAGTACCGCGAGACCCGTGCTGAGGCGGGCAGCTTTATGGGGCTTTGTACCAACCCCGAGATGGCCTGCGAGGTCACGTTGCAGCCGCTCAGGCGTTACGCGATGGACGCCGCCATTTTGTTCTCCGATATTTTAACCGTGCCGGATGCGTTGGGCTTGGGACTTTATTTTTCAGAGGGTGAGGGTCCGCGATTTGAGCGGCCGATTTCCTCCGCGGCGGAGATCGCCGCATTGGATCCCGATCGTGCAACCAACGAATTGGGCTACGTGATGGATGCGGTGGCGCTGATTCGCAAAGAGCTTAAAGGCAGCATCCCGCTGATCGGATTTGCCGGCAGTCCGTGGACGTTGGCTACTTATATGGTGGAGGGCGGCTCGAGTAAGGATTTCGCCAAGGTGAAATCTCTGGCCTTCAACGAACCCGAGCTCATGCATCAGCTGCTGTCGAAGTTGGCGAAGTCGGTAGCGGTTTATCTTGCTGAGCAGGTGCGCAACGGCGCGCAGGCGCTGCAGATTTTTGATACGTGGGGCGGCTCGCTGAGCCACGCTGCTTATCGCGAATTCTCGCTTCAGTATATGACGCAGATTATCGAGCAATTACCAAGAGAGGCAGAGGGGAGACGTGTGCCGGTCATTGTCTTCACTAAGGGTGGTGGTCAGTGGCTCGAAGCGATTGCCGATTGCGGTGCCGATGCTGTAGGGCTTGATTGGACCACTGATATTGGCGAGGCCCGTGCGCGGGTCGGTGACAGGGTCTGTCTTCAGGGCAATATGGACCCCACCTTGCTCAACGCTTCACCGGAGCGAATCCGCACAGAGGTGAGTCAGATCCTCAGTTCGTTCGGCGAGGGCAATGGCCACGTGTTTAACCTGGGCCACGGTGTGACGCCGGGAATTGATCCTGAGCACGTAGCGGCGATGGTCGATGCGGTGGTGGAGCTTTCGCCGGCTTACCACTGAGAATCGGGAATGGCGTGATCCATGTCGAGCGCCGGAGAGCTGGTGGTCGGCTTCCCGACGACTTTTGCCGGCACACCTGCCACCGTGGTGTGTGCCGGTACGTTCTGTAGCACCACTGAACCGGCCCCTACTTTGGCACCTTCTCCTACATGGATATTGCCAAGGATCTTCGCTCCCGCGCTGATCAACACGCCGTCACCTATCTTGGGGTGACGGTCGCCGTCTTCTTTGCCAGTGCCGCCCAGCGTGACCGACTGCAAAATCGATACCCGGTTGCCGACAACGGCCGTCTCACCCACCACCAATCCGGTGGCGTGGTCGAGCATGATGCCGTGGCCGAAACGGGCGGCCGGGTGTATATCGATACCAAACTGTCGGGACACCTGGCTCTGTAGGAACAGTGCCAGTGGCTGCCGGTCGTGTGTCCACAGCCAGTGACCGATGCGGTGAATTTGCAGCGCCTGAAAGCCCTTGAAGTACAGAAACGGAATGTACAGCTCGTGGCAGGCTGAATCCCGATCAAGAATGGCGTTCAGGTCATCGCGAATCGCGCCTCTGATATCGCTATCATCGCGCAGTGCCTCAAGAATCAGCTCGCGCAGCATCATTGCCGGTGCGGAGGGGTTGTCGAGTAGATTGGCCAGATGAAAGCTCAGCGAACACTCGAGTTCTTCATGATTGAGGATGGTCGCGTGCAAGAAACTCGCCAGAATAGGCTCTGCGGCAGCGGCCTCGCGGGTTTCGCTGCAGATGCGTTCCCAAATGGGATCACCGTTCTGCATTTGTTTGATGCCGTCGCGTTGTGTGGCTGTCATCGATTCTGCTCCGCGCCCCTCGGGGCTTCATTGCAGGGAGGCGAAGGTTAGCGTTTTAGACGGCCCTTAGCTAGTTGACGCATTTACCCCGAAAACGCCACAGGGTGTGGCCCCGATCTGCATACTTTCGCTCAAACAAAGTCATCGGTGAGTCGGGGCGGAACGATTCTGCCTGACCATTGATGCCAACGAGGGCGGCCGCCTGAGAGAACTCCCTCACGAAAATATCCCAGTTAGTGCGCAGCTCCAGCGCGCCACCGAGCCTCGACAGCACGGAGAAAGCGCCGTGCCCGTGAACCCGTCTTTTGATCTGAGAAGCCTTGGGCCAGGGGTTGGGGTATAGGAGCCAATGGCTGTGTAGTGTGAGGTCGGCTTCCACAAGGCAAAGCCAAAACGGCTCGGCCTCAGCGCGAAGCAGCAGATAATTTCGTGCTCGGGTGGCTTGATGTTTTGCCAGCCGATGCGCCGACTGATCGATGCCGACCACCAGCGCATCCGGATGCGCCGCAGCGATGAGTGCTGTGCTCATGCCGGTCCCGCAGAATGAATCGAGGATCAGAGGTCTTTGTTCATGCTGCGAGCGTTCGAACAGCTGCTCGAAAGCCTCTCGGGTATGCGCGGGGCAGGGTTTACGCCATGGGTGATCCTGATGGTGTTGCACAATCTCTGCGAGATCAGGATGGGGTGCCATCTGGTCTGTCTTTAGCACCGGTGCAGTATGCAGAGGCAGATCTGTTTGCGGAGAGTCAGTCACCTTGCCATCATACCCCGCTACTCGAGCCGGTCTGGTCATAACTGAAAGCATGCGCGAAGATCTTCGCCCTTATTGGGTCAAACGTACCTACCTCGCCTTCCGCGCAGCCTGGATCGACTGGTT
>JACETJ010000050.1 GCA_013911345.1 Congregibacter sp. | reverse complement strand
CCAGTTGCTGGCTCGCACTTGAGGAACTAACGCTAAGGCTCTGGTTTTGCTGAAATAGATTCTCTGGAAATTTTTTTAAAAAAAATCCAAAAAAAGAGTTGACGAATTTCCCTGTATTGGTAATATTACCAATGCCGACGGCGACCGACGAGTGACCAACTGCAGACGGGAGCGAGGGGGGAACCGCCGGAAGAGTGCTCAGGTAGAAAAGCGTAGCGAAGGGCCGGCACAAACGCAGTTCGCTACCCACCGAGGGTGAGGGGATACCACCCGAGGGGCCAGATGGAATCCCGGTCTGGACGCCTGAGAGGCTCGAATAAAAAAGACAGAGGGCAACCTCTGTTTTTTTTTGCCAGTTGCATGGGCGGTCTGCCCACAACTCTCATTGCTGGAGTCCGAGGTGGGCGTCGACAGCGGGCAGTCCCGGTTTGAGTGGCCTCCGTATCAAGACGGTGTAGCGTCCTTGCCGCCAGACAGGCCAAAAGTGACTCCGTAGAAAAGCATCAAGGGTGTGCACGCCGCTCGATTTCGCACTGGCGTTGCTCTCCAATCCAGAGGGGATATTGACCAGTACAGCTGCTCTCACGCCTGTACTTTTCAGTTCGCTTACGATTTGCGATTGAACCTGTGCGGTGGTGACCTCGCCCGGGTGCATTTCGTTCCACTTGGTTGGAATCGGGCGGTTCAAACGGAAATACAGTAGCGCATCGTTGATATGAATTCTGTCGTGCCTTGTGTTGCCCACGAATATCGGCTCATCGATTGCGAAATTGCTATTTACGAATTTAACCGCGGCATTCTGATCAGGCGACGTTCTCGAGCAGGTGTTCCCGTAGAGGCAACCAATGACTTCTCGCGCGTGGAAGTGCTTGGACAGTTCCATTGCTGACCAAGCTAAGAGCATGCCCATCGCGGCGGTAGCTAACACTCGAGCGGTTGATTTTGAGTTCTTGAGCGCGGCCCCTGAGAGCCCGCATAACGTCACGGATAGCCACATGAATGACGGAGCTACGTGAACGAGGTCCAGTCGCCCAAAGGCTTGCAATAGCATTAGGGAGGATAGTGTCCCAGAGATGACAACGACCACCATCGAGTTTGCAGGCAATAGGTGTCGCCAAATGGCTAGAAAGACGGTTGTAAAACAGAGCATCGCAGGGCAAAGCCATGTTAGCAGCCACAAACCGACGTCCGTTGGTGTGTTTGGAAGGGGCATGAGCTCTGGAAACGGCAGGAACCGCTGATCACGCTGAATAAGAGCGGGGAATAGCAGTGCTTGATCAACAAAAGCTTCAACTCCGCTTCGGTATAAAATGACGGCGAGGCCGGCCAGCGCTGCGACTAAGTAAAAAACCAGATACCGAGCTAGAGCGCCTCGAGTACTGGCCTCGTTGGAGCCGCGCTTTTCGATGCTCAGTAATGCAAAGCACCCGATTGCGCTCAGAAAGAGATAACCCGAAACGTCGTGGCGAAAAAAAAGAATTAGGCCGCCAGCGACCCCCCCAGCAGCCCCGGCAACCCTCGATCGGGACTGCAATGCGTGCGCCAAGCCGGTCACTGATGCGAGTGCCAATGCTATTGCTGGTGTCATTGAGTAGGAGGGAGTAAGGGCCAGGCAGGCCCACGCTGTGACAATGGCCGTGCTTGCCACTCCGATGAACTTGTTGGCGATACTGGTCGTAAGCAGATAGGAGAATCCAGTAATCAGCCCAATCCAAAACAAGTGGATTGCGCGGGACACCTCGATTGACGGTTCCACTATCGAGAAGGCGGCAGCCAGTACGTACGACACCCCCGGTGGGTAAGTCGTCCAGAAGTCTAAAAAGGGTGCGTCGCCGTCTAAGACTCTCAGCCCATTTGTCAGAGCAAAGCCTTCGTCGTACATGATCGCTGGGCGTACATAAGGGTGGGCCGCCAGCAAGGTAAACAAAAGTAATAAGGCTGGGACTGCCAAGGAGTGCAGGTGCTTATATGCAAACTTACAGTAGCTCGGAGGCATGTTTGTCGTCAGTTGATTTGGTCAGTAAGGTTCTTCTCAAGGGTCGCGCTATTGGCACTATGTTACGAAACGTTGATCTGGGCAACGAGAGTCAAAATGAGCATACCCATCATGCTCAAAAGGCTCCATAAAGTTGAGAATACAAAGACGATAGGGTCATTGGTCATCTGGCCCGAGTAGGCCGACAACCATAGTCTGGCCATCCAGATCCCGAACAGCATAAATACTGGCCATAGCACGTTGTGGTTGCTGTACATGGACGCTGTCGCTGGGTCTACGATATAGAAGCCAAAAATAGTGATAGAGGCGATACCCGCGCTAATTCCGATGGTCAGCAGAGTGGGTAAGTGCAGAGTTGTATAGGCGCGTCCCGCTGTTCTCGTTTCGTTGTTTTTTTTCGACGCCGTAAGTTCCACATGGCGCTTCATACACGCCAGACTTAGAAATAATGCAGTGGCATAAAATAATAGCCATGTGCTAACCGAGACTGATATCGCTGCCGCTCCGGCTGCTATCCGGATGAGATACAGGCACACCAGCGTTATGATGTCTGCGTAGACAAATCGTTTCGCGAATAGTGAGTACATAGCTGTCAACAGCAAGTAGATCACGATCAATCCACTGAACTCGGTGCCCAGGGTAAACCCGGTGGCGAGAGCACAGGCGATGCTGGCCACCCCAATGCCAATTGCCGTGCTGATTTTGAGTTGGCCAGAGCCAATTGGACGAAAGCCTTTTTCTGGGTGATCTCGGTCGTTATTCAGGTCAGTCAGATCATTAAGTACATATCCAGCGGACGCCGCTGAGCAAAATGAGATGAACGCGAGCACGGCCTTCGCGAGCACTTCGGGCTCAAGAATGAGAGATGACGTCAGTGCGGGTGCGAATACAAGAAGATTTTTTGTCCAATGGAGCGGTCGTAACAGCCGCAACCAAGGGGGCGCTGTTGGGGTAAATGCCTTGTTATGCGTCAGCATAGGGCTCCTATAGCGTCAGCCTTGACCCGGATTCACCGTCAGTTATTTTTGCCGCCTAAAAAGTCTGCAATAGCGTGCAGCACAATCGGGGTTTCGACGTCGACTCGTTCTACTTCTGCATAGGGGTCAGACGATTGCTTTACGATGACCACGTTGTGTTCCGAGTTAAGGTAGATGAACTGACCGTGAATGCCGAGCGCAACCACCGCATTGGCGCCGGCGTAGCTCCACCATTGGTCGTGGTAGGCCTCCGCCACCTCTGTGTACCAGGGGTCATCGTAATATCGAGAGAATTGCTCTGCATTCCGGGTCGTTTTTATTCGCTGCGCAATCGAGGGTGCAATAACCTGAGCGCCATTGGCCTTACCGTTCATTAAGATCATCTGGCCAAATCGGGCGGCATCACGCAGTGTCATGGAGAGTCCAGCGCCGGCGAGCTCGATCCCCATTGGGTCAAGTATGTAGTTGGCATCAAATTCCGCACCCATAGGTGTCCAGATTCGGCGCTGGAGATTTTCAGATAGGGAGCTTCCCGAGACGCGCCTAATGAGCCATCCCAATACCTCCGTGTTGGGTGTGACGTATTGGAAGGCTGAGCCATGTGGGTGACCAGGGAGCTGCTTTTTCAATGTGGCGAGATAAGCGTACATGCCGGGCCCGCCGGGCGAGATCGCAACAAAGTAGCGCCCAATGTCGCTCTCGGGATCGTCATAGGTTTCGTCGTAGGTAATGGAGTTGGTCATGTCCATCACTTGCTGCACAGTCGCATCGCCATACGCAGATTGCGCAAGTTCTGGTATGTACTGTGAAACGGGTTTTGTCAGATCGACCAGGCCTTCCTCTGCCAGCATGAGGGTCATGGTCCCGGCTAGTGACTTGCTCACCGAGAACATGATGTGTTCGCTAGCGGGGCGTTGCCCGTTCAAATATTGCTCGTGCACTACCACACCGTTGTGCAGAACGATGAAGCCGTCGGTGTAGGCCTCTGCAAGCCAGGCGCCTGCCGTGCTGCTCCTGCCGTCGCGAAAGATTACCGGGACATTGCTGATCTCAACGGGTTTAAGCGGTAGGGGTGCCGGGGTGTCGGCAGAGGCGATACCACGGGTTGGGAAGAGTTCCCGCATCCGCTGAAAGCTCCAGCGGTTGTAGGGCGGGGCTAACCCGTTTTCGACCGTCACCTGACGCTCTTCAGGTGGGGGCGCACCGACCATGAGTTGCAATGACTCTGCGGTGTCCGGGGTGGCCGCCATGGCCGGGGGAATCATGAAGGTGAGGACAGCCATGAGTGCTGCGTGAATCGTATTGTTCATCATCCCTCGTTCCTTGCGATCGTTTGCGCGGCGACGGTTGCTCATTTTGCGCCGGACCTCGCTCACTGTGTTTTGATGCCGAGATCAGCGACAAAATCTCGCTGCAATGTTCTTGCGCACATAACAAAACAGACCGACGCCAACAGGAACATGCTGGCAGTGACTGCCATGGCAAATTTCAAGCCGGTGGAGTTGGCGGTTCTGCATAGTGCGTCGTCGGCAGCGCTCCTTATCACACCGGCTGCCTTGCAGGTCTCTGGTGAGAGCATAGTCCCTGGGTCGAAGGCCACCAGTTCAAGTTGCATAAAGAAGTCGCTCATGAACCCCACAAAGTAGGGGCCAATGCCATTGCCGATTAGCGAGACTAGTATGAGGAGCACCGCAATTGCGGTGGCTCTGGAGCGGTTACTGACGACGCCCTGGCCAATGTTGTACTGGGCGCCCAGATAGCTGTAATGGAAGACCGCGCCAATGCCCCACAAAACAAACACAACAGTCAGGTCGTCTGAGAAAAAAGCTGCCGCGTAGGCTGGTACCGCCAAGGCAATTCCGACTGCGGGGACCCAAGCCATGGCTGTGGGGTAGCGCTCTGTGAGTCGTTCGGTAATGTAGCCACCAAGAAAAGTTCCGATAGCCGCTAGCAGCGAGAGTGGCGCGCCAAACTGCAAGGCTGCGTCGCGTACGCTCAGCCCGTGCTCTCTCTGGAGAAAGGGTGCCTGAAACGAAATCAGGCCATAGCCCACAAAGGCCACCAGTGATGCGGCAATCGCCATCCACCAGAAGGACGGCTTGCGACGTAACTCAGCAAAGGTTTCACTCCATTTTGGCGCCTGATCCGCGCTTCGCTCCGGAGGGTCCGAGTACCCTCGGGGTGGCTCTTTGATGCTTGCCCACACGAGCCACGCGACCAAAATGCCAGGCAGGCCCACCACTACAAAAGCAATCCGCCAGCCCTCGATATTCGCCCAGTCAAGCCCGCCAAAGAGCCAGCTCAAACCGATGCCATTTAACCAACTGCCGACGTCGGCACCTTGCATCTGCGCGATTGGCCCCCCAAAAACATTGGCGAGCACGCTGCCCAGCGTTACGCCCATGGAGTAGATCCCAAGAGCCGTCGCGCGTTTGCGGGCGATAAAGTAGTCGCCGATCAGCGAGTTGGCGGGTGGGGTGCAGCCCGCTTCACCAATAGCGACCCCGATCCTGAATAGCAGGAGCGTGAAAAATCCTACTGCTACGCCGCATAGCGCCGTCATGATCGACCACAGCACGATGCAGATGCTGATGATATGGACCCGATTTGAGCGGTCGGCCCACAGGGCAATGGGTAAACCCATTACTGCATAGAAAATGGCAAAGGGCGGGCCATAAAGGAGGCCCCATTGTGCGTCAGTGAGTTGAAACGACTCGATAATCGGCTGGGCGACAACCGCGATTAACGTGCGGTCGACGAAATTCAACGTGTAAACCAGCATCAGCAGGATCAATACGTAATGCCGGTATGAGGCTGAACCGTATCCCGTCAAATGGCCGTCAACGGAGTCACTCTTGGTGGTTTGCATTCAACAATTCCTGCTGGGGGCGGTGAGTGTATCAATCAGGGAGCTATTGTGTGGTGCGATTAGAGGTCTATCGAGATCTCCCGGCCTTTGGCAAAGCGCACGAAGGGCGCACTTTGTCTGAGCTGCTCCGATGGGCTCAACTGAATGCGCTGCTCAACCAGATCAATAGCCCATCTCGTTACTGCCGGTAGATCCAGTTGTCGCGCTTCGTTCAGGGTCAGCCAATGGAGCTCATTAAGCTCACCGCTGGCATCGGTAATCTGCTCGGGGTCGTTGTAGATGAACTGATCGTGAATCAGGAAGAAGCGCGTATCGAAACGGCGGGTGCGATAAGCGGGCGTGATCGCTCGGGCGATAAAATCCATGTGCTCCAGTGGCGGTTCCGCACCTTCAGCCAGATATGCTCGCCATATAGGGTGCGCTGTGTTCACTGATCGGGAGGCTGGGCGACCCACTATCAGGCCGGTTTCCTCAAAGGTTTCTCTGATCGCCGCCAGCGCCAGGCCGCGTAACTTGCGATCGTTAACGGTTTTTCTTGTGGATTTTCGCAGCCGATCCATGACGGGCTGGCTCAGCTCTCCGTGCACCTGTAATCGCTGGTCTATCAGATCCAGGCGCCCGCCCGGAAATACAAATTTATTGGGCATAAAGCGGTGGCTGGCCGCGCGCTTGCCCATGAGTACAGTGGGCTCGGGGCCGGCGCGCACCACAATGAGTGTTGCCGCCTCTTTGGGTCGAGCCAGCTCGGCTGTGCCCTCCCTGTATTCACCCGGGGTGGTGGGTGTTCTGCCGTAATGATGGCGCTTCATTAGGGGTCCTGAAAATCTTCTTGGCTATGCTAACGGCTTTATTACGGACGCCGGAGCATAACGAAAAGCCCCGATCTAGGCGGGGCTTTTTTGCGGATCAAATTCTTGATGCGCGGGTCTAGTTTGACAATGCCAGCGTTGCCGCCTCCTGCTCACAGGCGTCCGGGTCTGGGACTGATACCGAGGCTGAGCTCAGCTCCGCCCGTGCAGCGGTCATGGTGGCCTGGAACAGTTCGTTGTTCTGGAGTCTCGCGAAAGCTGCTGCGCCAACAGCCATGCCCGCTTCGGTGTCGCTCATCCAGTGCACGTTGCAGACCATGCGGCTGCGCGCGTAGTCACGGCCCCTCGCCAGAAGCGGCTCTGCTTTTTCTGGGGCTAGCTGAGATAGGATTAACGCCCATCCCCAGCCGATGGCGCTATGCCCGCTGGGATAGGAGCCGTCGGTTTCCAGAAGCTCTTGGTCGTCTGGGGTGCAGATCGCCTCTCCATTGATGAGAAACGGGCGAGGCCGCTGGTGTGCTTTTTTGGCGGGGTACGTTGCTAAACCAAGGTCAGTCAGAGACCGCTGAAGCAGGCGATAAAGAGCGGGCGTTTCAGCCTCGCTAACATTCGCTCCCAGAGCGCAGGAAAAAATAGAAGTGGCAGCAGGGAAGTGCAGATCGGCATCACGCGCGGCCATCTCCCAGCGTGCGGAGCCTTCAAGGCTTAGCAGCGCTTCACTTGCAGCATCGTCGGCCTTTTGTCTGGCGGAATTTTCTGATGGCGGCGGTGGCACAAATGCCGCGCTGTTCAGCGGTGCCTCTCCATGAAGGTAGCCCTCCATCAGTCCGTGACCAAGCTCGGGGACCGGCCCAAGAATGTCGAATGAGGGCCCCTGTGGCTGGCATCCTGCCAGTGCGACGAGAACTAAGGTGATGGAGCATAGCTTTTTCATGTTCGAACCCCCGAGTTGACATGTCTCAATTAAGAGCAAGATCTGACCAATGTTGCCGAGACTTTAACGCGAAAGAGGGAGGGGCAGTCCAATCATTTGATGACATCCTGTGCGCTACCCTGCAGCAGAGTCATCATGTCATCAAAGTGGTAAACGAACACACCGGGTTCAGTTTGAGCAGACAGTATCAGTAGGCACTGGCTGACGCTTGTAGCCGGGACGCTGCGGTAACGGCGCCATTTCCCGCGCATAAGCAGATCGGCAACGGGGGCGACCCCCTTAAGAAGGGTCTCTATTGGGCGACTTTGCTGTCTATTCCCCAGTAGCAGGCCGGGGCGGATGATATCGAGTCGCTTGAAGCCGACCTCCTCGAGGTGCTGTTCAACCTCACCTTTCACACGAGAATAAAAAACCGAAGCGCCAGTGCTTGCCCCCACTGCGGTGACCACCAAAAAGTGCTCGACCCCCGCTTCTTTGGCAGCTGACGCGAACGACATCACAGCGTCATGATCGATGGCGCGGAAAGCCTCCTGAGAGCCTGCCTGTCGAATCGTCGTGCCAAGCGCGCAGATTGCGACGTCGGCGGGAGGAAGCCGCGGTAATTCGGTGAAACTCGATACGATCTCGCTTGAGCCCCGCCCTGTGGGGCGCCGTCCGACGGTTGTGATCTGGTGGCCCTGATTCAAGCCCAACGTCAGCAGCTGGTTACCCACCAAGCCCGTGGCTCCGGCCAGTAGCATTTTCATCCCGACAGTCCACCCATCGACATGATGCCCAGAAC
>JACETJ010000005.1 GCA_013911345.1 Congregibacter sp. | reverse complement strand
TGCTCACCTGCGTGTTGCTGGAGGCGACCGGATGGTTCGGTTATGGCGCCCTGATGCCAGAGAATGTGCGGCAGGTATTGACCCGTTTCGATGAAGGCCAGCAAGCCGCTGCAACGGCTCGATCCAGAGCCAAGCTGAAGGTTCAGGCGGTAACGGCAGTCATTCTGGTATTTGCTCTCGCATTTCACCTAGCGGCGGTGGGTTTAATCGGCTTGCTCGTCATTGTGCTGCTGACAGCCTTCAACGGAATCACCGATGAGCACGAAATTGGGCACGCGTTCCAGGAGGCACTGCCCTTCACAGCATTGTTAGTGGTGTTCTTTGCGATCGTCGCAGTAATTCACGAACAGCACCTCTTCACGCCAGTTATCGAATCGGTCTTGGCCATGTCTAGCGAGGTCCGACCGGCCATGTTTTTCCTCGCTAACGGCATCTTGTCGGCGATCTCAGATAACGTCTTCGTTGCGACCGTGTACATCTCTGAAATCGATGCCGCGCTAAAAGCGGGAGAGATTGATCGTGCAGAATTTGACCGGCTGGCCATTGCTATCAACACCGGCACCAACCTACCCTCAGTGGCGACGCCCAATGGTCAGGCAGCATTTCTGTTTTTGCTAACCTCCGCGCTAGCGCCACTGATTCGTCTGTCTTACGGCACGATGGTGCTGATGGCCCTACCCTATACCATCGTCTTGACGACGGTTGGGCTCGTTTTCGTCACCATTACCCTTTGAATCAACGGTGGGGCGATCTCCGCCACACCGCCTCACCCGCGCTGAGGTCGAGCTCCCGTAGCTTGGCCTCATGCCGCTCGGTCTCCTCTGGGCTCGCCCGGAGCACAGCGAGCGGCTGCCTATCGGCGGCCAGACGCCGGATGCCGTTTTCCGGGCCTGACCCGTTTGAAGATGCGTCACTGCTCTCTGCGTTCAGACCCAGCGAGGCCTGACCTCCCGTCATGGCAAGGTAGACCTCTGCCAGTATCTCTGCGTCCAGCAAAGCGCCATGGAGTGTTCGACTTGTGTTGTCGATCTCATATCGCTGGCACAGGGCATCAAGATTGTTCCGCTGACCCGGATGCTTATGCCGCGCCATCTGCAGCGTATCCAAGACACTGCACACATTCTCGAGAGCCCCTATACGGGGCTCCAGCCGATCTAGCTCCGCATCAATAAAGCCCACGTCAAACGGCGCGTTATGGATCACCAGCTCTGCGCCCTGAACAAACTCGACAAACTCCTCTGCGATCTCGCTAAAAGTCGGCTTGCCCGCCAAAAACTCTAACGTGATGCCGTGTACTTCTAATGCGCCGGCGTCAATGTCTCGCTCTGGCTGAATATACTGGTGGTAGTGCCGGCCAGTGATGCGTCTGTTGACCATTTCAACGCATCCAATCTCGATAATGCGATGCCCCTGATTCACCTCAAGGCCAGTCGTTTCGGTATCGAGTACGATTTGACGTCTATCCATCGGTGTCTCTCACTTCATCCATGCCCTGATTGGCTAGCCGGTCTGCGCGCTCATTTTCAGGATGCCCACTATGCCCCTTCACCCAGCACCAATCGATTTCATGCCGGGCTGCTTCTTGGTCCAGCGCTTGCCATAAGTCCTGATTCTTGACTGGCTTCTTAGCGGCAGTTTTCCAGCCGTTGCGCTTCCAATTGACTAGCCACGCTGTAATACCATCTTTCACGTAAGTCGAATCAGTTGTCAGGCTGACCCGGCAGGGCTCATTCAGAGCTTTGAGCGCCTCGATCGCCGCGGTCAGCTCCATACGATTGTTGGTGGTATCCGTGGCGCCGCCGTGAAGCTCTCGCTCGTGATCGCCAAACTGCAGAACCGCCCCCCAGCCTCCGGGCCCAGGGTTGCCGCTACACGCACCGTCTGTAAAGGCACTGACCTGCTTCATCAGGGCGTTTCTATCCCGTCCTGTTGCGATCGACTGACATGCCGAGGCACCGGCACGCCCTCCTGCGTCTTACCAATGGGGATCGAAATGAGTCGAGGTTTCTTAACCTTGACGCCGGAATCGAGATGCGCCGCAACACGTTTGCGGGCATGCAGCAAATAGGCGGTGCCTGTTGGCGCATTAATTCGCACCAGCCAGCGATCGAATCGATCCATAAGGCGACCGATGCGCCCTCTGCCAAGCGGGGCAAAGCTTGTGAAGTAATGGGGTTCGGCACGCGAAAAGCCTAGCAGCGATAGCCAATCACCCAGTCGGCGGGCGCTGACGCTCTTAGCGTGGCTCTGCCTCCGGCTAAGCCATCGCTTAAACGTACTACCGAGCCCCCACATGCTCAGAGGATTAAACGAGATGATGAATAAGTGGCCGTTAGGCACCAGCACCCGTTGGCACTCACGGAGTGTCTGGTGTGGCACCGAGGAAGCGTTCAAGGTATGGCAGAGCACGAGGGCGTCCAGTGAATCCGTCGCGAACGGCAACTCACTGCTGGCGCCCAACACGGTCTGTAGCGGCTGATCGATACCCGCGCGCGGGACCAATCTGAATAACCGTTGCGTCTTGCCTATACGGCTCAACTCAAGCCCCATATCGGCGCCTGTGACCAGCATGTGGTAGCCAAATACCTGTTCAAGCGAGTCGTTCAGGGCCTCGGTTAACTGTGCCGTCAATCGCTGGCCCAGCGCTTTTTCGTGATACCAACGGGACAAGACCTGATGGCGATTCGCTTCTTCTCCCAAAGGACTGGTCACACTCATTGGCACAGGTTAGCCTCTCAACCCTACATGAACTGTTTGAATGATGAATATGCTGACTATATCGCCGATTAACGCCTTCAGCGACAACTACATCTGGTTGATTAGGCGAGGGAATCAGGGGTTCGTAGTGGACCCGGGTGAGCCTGCCCCCGTCTTGACGGCGCTGAAAGCTGATGGCATTGAGCTGTCCGGAATTCTGATCACCCACCACCATTTTGATCACACAGGGGCTGTAGCGGCCCTCAAAGGCGAAACGGGCTGTGCGGTCTGGGGCCCGCCCGATAGCCCTGCCGGTCCATACGACCATATTGTCGCTGAGGCAGATACCGTCTCGGTACTGGGGGTAGACTTTTCGGTACTGAACGTCCCCGGTCACACTTTGGACCACATTGCCTATTACAGCCCTGCTGAACAGGCACTTTTTTGCGGCGATACCTTGTTCGTTGGCGGCTGTGGACGAGTATTTGAGGGCACTCCGCCGCAAATGCGGGCATCACTTGAAAAGCTGAGCCGATTGCCTGGTGACACCTTGATCTACTGTGCGCACGAATACACGCTGGCGAATCTACGTTTCGCACGTCTGGTAGAACCGGAAAACGCTGAATTGATAGATTTTCTGGCGGCATGTGAGCGCAAGCGTGAGCAAAATGAGCCTACGGTGCCCTCTCGAATCAGCGACGAGTTGTCCTGCAACCCCTTCCTGAGGTGGCAGAGCCCCGATATTCTCAAGGCCCTTGAAGCGTCAGGGCGGCTTATAGACGACTCCCCAGACGGCATCTTTACCGCTGTCCGCGAATGGAAAAATACTGCGTGAGCACCTGATTTACGTCACTTTGTGAACTTTCCGCCTGTGCCGTATTGCGGTATCGTCCCGCCTTCATTTGCGCGACCGCTCATCAAGGCGCGGTCAACTTGAAAAGGAACCTGAAAATGAAGATGTTTACTAAAACCGCTGTTTCTTTGTTGGTCTCAATGGCGTTGCTGCCTGCTGTCGCTTTTGCCGGCCATCACGAGGGTGGTGATCACGCTGTAGCAGCCGAACAGATGGGCGATGATGTTGTGTGGGCCTCTGGTGCACGAGCAATTGTTGCTGAGGTCGAAGGTGAAGTTATCGCTGTAGATATGGAGACGCGAGAAGTTGTCGTTCGCGGGCCTGCCGGCAATTTCGTTACGTTGACCGCGCGCGAAGATGGCGTCGACCTGTCGAAGATTGCGCCTGGAGATACCATCATTGCAGACTACGTCGCGTCGATCGAAGCAGAGGTCCGCACGCCTACGGCTGAAGAGGAAGCGAATCCCTGGGTCGTTTTGGGCGAAATGGGCAACACTGCGGATGACTCCGAGATGACTGCTGCCGGTGCAGCGAGACTTATTCGCGCGGTTTGCACCATTGAAGCTATGGATCGCAACGGCAATGTGATGATCAAGGATGCTCGAGGCCGCATGCACACTGTTGGCGGTGTAGAGATGGCTAAGCTGGACAATGTGCGTCTGGGAGATACGGTTGTCGTGATCTTTACGGAAGCGTTGGTCTTGGCGCTCAAAGAAGTCTGATTGTCATACCCCCAGCGTCGTCACAAAACGCTTAAAGAGACCCGGCCTATGCCGGGTTTTTTTATTCGCAGATACTGAGATACTGAATCGCTGGAAAGTAAATCGCCGACTTGATCGGCGCATCACGCCCCCAATCCATATTGCGCAACAACTCTGCGTAATTGTGTAGCTGGCCTTGGTACGCGTCTTGCTCTCGCGCACAAAATGCAGACAGGCTCTCCCCCTCAAGCGGCTGGCTTGTCTTGTAATCAATCACCCAACGCACACCCTCGCGATCATCAAGAAAAGTTCGATCAATCACGTAAGTCTTTACCTCGCCTTGCTCGATCGTGCTCAGGGACAACTCTGCTTCTGCATCAATCTGTGCCTCAAGAATCCAGCGACCTATCTCACAGGACAGGGCGCGATCAATCAGCTCGCTCACTCTGATCTGAGCTTGCTCAGCCAGCTGCGGCGTGAGCGCATATTGAGAGAGGTTGTGTTCGATCCATGCTTGTACTCGCGAATCCTCCGCGCTAGAGGGCGCCTCCTTACGTGCCGCAAGTTCCAGCACCCGGTGGGTGACCGTGCCAATAACACGTTCTAGGCGATTACCAGCACCTAGTGACACCGCAGCCTGTTTGGTTTTGCTTGTTAGTGCTGGATCAACCGCTTGGCCGGCATCTGTCTGGGCGTCCAGAGAAAGCCGGTAGCGCTGGGGCTGGTCGTCAAACTTTGGGGAGCCCTGATCACCCTTCGATGCTCGCATTGCTGCTGGCCGGATCACTGTCCCATTGACGGCGATCTCCGACGACAGCATTAGCCCAAGCAGTGAGCCAGACAGGCCATCAGGAGAGCCCTCCTCATCGATCACTTCAACCGAGGCGGTTAAAAACGCCGCTACCTTTGCTCTGGTGACGCCGACATAAAGCAGTCGCTTGAGCTCCTCCTGATCTTTCTTTTTCTGTAGCCAGTTCAGATAGTTATAAAGCGTATTTGAGTGCTTGTCCTCGTCATTTGCAGCGATAAGTAGGCGCCGACCCGGAGCCCCTTGGTGCCAATGCCAACGAAACAGTTCGCGTTGCAATGCTCGCGCGCGCTTTTGCAAATGAGGCATGAAAACATAATCAAATTCGAGGCCTTTCGATTTGTGTAAGGTCATAATCCTCACGCCGTTAACTTTATCTGGCGACTCCACAGCGGTGGCTGCAATGTCCCGTTCAAGCCAGTCAATGTTCAGTCCCAAACCCAAATCCTCGGCCTTACGCAAGGAAGATAAAAATGCCTCGACGCGCCATAAATCCTGGCCTTGCGCCGACAACGAGCCACCCAGACGCAGCCATACCTGCTCAACCCATATCGACAGCGACAAGCGATCACGTTTCATTTCGGCCCACTGTAAAACGGCCGACATCTGCTGGAGGCGCTTAGCCTCTTCATTGGGCAACTCCGGCAGGTACTGAAGAGCAGGTAACAGATTGAGGGGTCGCTCCGGATGTGCCGTCAGAAACTGCGTTAGCGTGCGCATTGTTACGCCACACCAGGGGCCTCTGAGCAGTGAAATCGCCGCAACCGTGTCGGCGGGATTTGCGAGGTAACGACACAGGGCCAGCAAATCAGTGATGATCGGCTGCTCAGCGAGCGACTGGATTGCGTCACCGCTAAAAGGAATACCGGCTTCTTCAAGCGCCATGGCGACGTCGTCTGCATGGCTTTTGGCGCGCACGAGGATCGCTATGGTCGCATCATCGTTTTGGCTGATGATAGCCCCAACCCGCTCTGCCACGTATTGCGCTTCAGGGGATCCATCAACATCCTCGAACAAGCTGACATGAACGCCAGCATCGGCTGACGACATGGGGTTGGGCAAACCATCCGCTTTGACATGCCTCACCCTGCCGTAGTGAGCGTGATCTTCTGCTCCCATCAGCTCTGCAAATACCTCATTGACCCATTCCACGACCTCCGGGCGTGAACGGAAATTTTGACTCAAAGTCAAAGACTCGAGCTTGATGCCACCGAAATGTCCTTGTCTGGCGCTCAAAAAAAGCGCCACGTCGGCGTAGCGAAATCCATAGATCGACTGCATCGCGTCGCCGACCATAAATAACGTTCTAGGGGCTGCGCCAGTGGCGTTGTGATCAGGCCAGGCGCGTATGAGCCTCCTCAAGAGCTCAGCCTGAGAGGCAGATGTGTCCTGAAACTCATCAATCAAAATATGCTCAATCTGGTAATCGAGCCTTTGTGCCAATGCCGTCGGCAGCTCATCCGTGCCCAAGGCCTGGATCGCGGCGAGTGCGACATGGGTGTGATCGACCTCGCCGGTGCGCTGAAAGACCAAGAGCAGATGCGCCTGAAGCACAGGTAGCAAAGAGGAGATCAACACGATCAAGTCCCACGCATTACCGCCACGCAGAGCGGCTGGCAGGTGCCTGATCTCAATCAGAGCCTCCAGTAAACCTGAGTCAGCAGCGAGCGCCTCTAAAATGGATGCAAACTGGATTTTGTGATCGCTTTTAGGTGGAAAGCCAAGCTTCGCGTTTATGCCTCGTGGCTTTCGCCATTCATTCTGCGTTGTCAGCAACATGCCTACCATGACCTGCCAGTCCGGCAGTGATTCAACTCGCGCTGTGATAGAGAGAGGCCCTTTTCCTAGGTGCGCTCTCGCCTCGTTCATCGCAGGCAAAAGGGCGTCTAGATGATCGCCCAGACGACGGATCGCTCCATGTAATCGCTCTGAAGTGAGATCGCTGACGGTTTCCGCCAGCACCGCCTCGGCGGTGTCTGGACTGTGGTGTTGGTTAACGACGTCGGCCCAGTCTCCCCTGCGCCCCAGCAATGCAACCAGCAACTCACTGGCTCTTGACCAGCGATTATCGAAATGTTGCAGCAGCTGGATGATGCGATCGCCATCTCCGGCCTCCCCCGCCTGAGTCAGAAATTGCCTCACGGCTTCCTCATAAAGAGGTTGCGCGTTATCAACGGGCTCTACCCCACCCCCTGTGCCACTCAATATCGGCATTTGTCGTGTGAGCTCATGACAGAAGCTATCGATGGTCCGTATGTTGAGCGTGGTGTCGTCCAGTCGCCACTTTTTTTGGTCGGCGTGGTCTACCACCGCCAGTGCCAACTCTCTGGTCTGAAGTTCGTAGTCAGCTGAGACCGGGGTGTCTTGTCGAGCTTGATCAAGTTTCTCAATGACGCGAAGCGCCATTTCTTTTGCGGCCTTGCGGGTAAATGTGATGGCCAGAACCTGTTCTGGCCGATCAACTCTTGCCAGTAACGCGAGCAACCGCTGTGTTAGCAGTTCGGTTTTTCCCGACCCGGCAGGCGCGCTGATACAAAAGCTCCGCGTGGCGTCGATCGCCTCGCGCCGCACATTGTGATCGGCCACCGTCAAGATGGATCCTCCAGTGCTTCTAGCTTGGCAACGGACCGCAGCTCGTTTATGCGGCATAGCGATGCAAGGTCACAATAATCGCAGGCACCGGGCCGCGGAGTCACCGTTGCCGCACCCGCCATAAACTCAACAGCAAGTTGATGCAATGAAGCCTTCCACTGCTCGACCAGGTCGGACCATGTCGTCGCGATGCCGCGAGTTTGTGATTCAAGAGATTTATTATCGTGCTCAGTCAAACCAAGCTCCTCGCCTAATGCGACAAACTTGACTGGATCGGTCGTCGACAGCTCAGCAAAAGCGATGCCCTGTATCGTGGAATCAAGCAAGCTGTAGAGGGGAAGCTGGGGTTCCTGCGGGCGATCACCCAGCCAACGAGTCTTAGACGGTGCACGGGTCTTATAATCGATGACCGCTCTGCGGCCATCAGCAAGTTCGTCAATGCGATCGGGGCGGAGCATGAGCGCCAGACCATTCACTTGCAGTGCCCGATTTTTCTCCATCTCCACAACCTGAAACGGCGAGATTCGCTTTCTCTCATGACCTAGCCATTGCCTCAGTATGTCTATACATACCTGATGCTCCAGCTGCCAACAGGCCGGGCCGACTCTTTCTCGTAGACTATATCCGCGCGCCTCGCATGCACTTTCAGTGTGCTGCATGGATCCGGACACCGCCGCCTCAAGCAGGACTTGCTCTGCTGCGGGCGATAGCGCGGCTAGTTCATCGCTCGACTGGATCTCGCGCCATATCCTGAACAGGGCCTCATGCAAAAACGCCCCCCTCTCGGATGCCGAAATCCCGATCAGCGATGGCTGAAGTGAACGTAGGTTAAGTCGATGCCTGGCGAATGAACGAAAAGGACAGGCTGCCTGATCTCGGATCAGGGACGTGCCGCCAGACGCCTCCGAAGTGGCATGCGGCAGTGACTCGTCTTGGGGCGCCCTCTCCAGTCTCAGGACGCCATTCCATCGGTCTGGCGGAAACCATGAGACATGACTTTCTTTAGCGGTTCCGCACAGCAATGGGCTGACATTCGCCTCCAGCCCCTGATCGGAACAGTGAAAGCTGGCCACCACCTCTTGACTGCCTGCAGACCAGACCTGAAGTAGCGTGCGCGCTTGCTGGATCAGTGCCGCATCATCGATATCCGCCATCCCCAGAGATTTCTGAATGGCTGGCGGCAGGAAGGGTTCAACCCGTGTTCGTGCAGGCAGCACTCCCTGTTGCGCACCACAAATCCAGAGCGCGTCGAATTGGCCTCCTATGGCCTCCAGCGGGCCCAGAACTTGAATACTTCCGTGAGGCGTTTTGGGCTGAAAAACGATGGCAGAGAGACACTCTCGCCAAAGATTCAGCGCGGACTCATATGACTGATGCGGCAGTACAACAGAAAGCGAGGCGAGCGCGTCAAGACTGGCGTCAAATCGCTGGGACTGCTGATATTCGATGGAGTCTAGCCCCGCCCTGTCTGGCCATCGCCAGAGTGTCAGCCGCTCACGAATCACCTCCGACCAATCGTCGAGATTCTTTACCCCCTTTTGTACTCGACTTGATCTGATCGATCTCAGGACCCCGGTCAGTTCAGATGATGGGTTTTCACGTGTTGCGATGTGCAGCGAATCCCCGAGAGAAATCTCATGACTCCCTGACAGGAACTGCGCCTGAATCAAGCCTGGCAACATCTGCGCGTCGTCTTTAAACGCGAGATAGGGTGAGCGAATCAGGCTCAGCCATTGCGGCCGGCTGAGCGGGCGAACTTCCCATGCCAGAGCAGCCAGCGCATCCCGATACATGGGTGTGGTGGCCAGCGGCATACCGGTAGCGAAGTTCACCGGCAGATCGTTATAGCGCGCGTCGAGACAATCAAATTCCTGCCGGAGGAAGTACTCGAGACGATTCCGATCGTTGGCCATATCCAGGAGAACAATCCCTACTCGATGCCCCGATTCGTCGCTGCTGGACTGCGCCCACTGTGCGGCCGCAAACAATTCATCATCGCGGGTGATGTAAGAGCGAACAGGAATATCTGCGTGATCTCGTCTGCCCGGATCGATCAGTTGAACGTTAGCCAGATGGTCGAGCGTCTGACGCGTCAGCGGCGGCAGATCAGGCACCACAAATAGCCCTACTGTCGGTCGGTCGGTCACCCGTACGGACAGTAACTGCTGATAGGCTCCGTAACGGGATACCGCTCCCAATTGAGTGAGTTGCGCACGGTATTGACGAGCCCAATCTGAAAAAACCTGACAGTCTTCGTCATACTGAAACGCGGCCCAGATCTCGTCCCGCTCGGCCCCGCCATGCATCGTCAGCTTGTTCCATGCGACCTGCGCACGCTGCGCCGCCGCTCGCGGGTGGGTCAGCGAGAAGCCAATGCGCTCTTCCAGATCCTCACGGATGAGCTGTTGCCAGACCGCGAGATCTTGCTGTGGCGTTAGCAGTCTCCCGGGGGGGAGTTGCCCAGCTTCCACAGCTCGCAGCCACGCCTGCTCTAGCCAGCTATCGACCGTTATCACGCTCGGCGTGGCGACTACCGGGGTTTGGCCTTCACACTGTCTTACCCAGCTCTCTGTAATTTCCCGTGCCAGCCGCTTTCCTGGCGTCACTATGCAGGCACCCAACTCCAATAAGGGCGAGAAGAGCGATAAATCAACGGTGGCACGCATGCTGACGAGTATCCCATGCGCGCCAGACGCTCGGGAACCCGCGGCCATACAGATGTGTCGATTTAGGCGACAGATAACACAATCAAGGGGCTGTGGCTGAATTCCGCTCTCTGAATCGGTACACTCCGGCTCCGCTCATGGGTAAGCAAAGTCGATTAAGGCAATGTCAAGCCGATGGCACACCACCGCGAAAACCGAGGAACGCACAGTGGCTAATCCACAGATACATAACGTGAACGTAGCGGATCAGCGAGTGCTGATCTCGCCCGAGGCGCTGCGCGAATCAGTCGAGATTCCCGACTCGCTATATCAATTCGTCTCCGCATCGCGCGCAACTATCGAGCAGATCATTGATCGACAGGATCACCGGCTGATTGTGGTGGTAGGGCCTTGCTCCATTCACGATGTGACGGCCGCATTAGACTACGCCAATCGCTTAAAAGAGTTAGCCGAACGCGTCGCGGATAACCTGTATTTAGTGATGCGAGTTTATTTTGAGAAACCTCGCACGACAGTCGGCTGGAAGGGTCTGATCAATGACCCCAGCCTCGATGATTCCTTCGACATTGAGAACGGTCTCAAAATCGGGCGAACCTTGCTGAGGGATATTCTGGAGCTGGGCCTGCCGACAGCCACCGAAGCCCTAGACCCCATCACCCCACAGTATCTGAACGACCTCATCAGCTGGTCAGCCATTGGCGCGCGGACGACCGAATCACAGACCCACCGAGAAATGGCCAGTGGCCTCTCGTCTCCAGTGGGCTTTAAAAATGGCACCGACGGCGGCCTGGCCGTAGCGATCAATGCCCTACAGTCAGTCGCCAATCCACATCGGTTTTTGGGGATTAACTCGAAAGGCAAGGTCTCGGTCTTTGAAACGTGCGGCAATCGTTACGGTCACATCGTGTTGAGGGGCGGCAGCGATGGGCCCAATTACCGTTCCGAGCACATTGCTCGATGTGAGGCCGATCTTCAGGCGGCAGACCTTCCCGCTAATATTATGGTCGACTGCAGTCACGCCAATTCCGAGAAGAACCCCGCATTGCAGCCGGAGGTTGCGCGTGATGTGACCGCGCAGATCGCAGATGGCAATCAGTCCATTGTCGGACTCATGCTGGAGAGTCACCTCGAGGCGGGGAATCAGGCGATTCCGGCAGATCTGTCGGCACTTCGCTATGGCGTGTCGGTGACGGATGGCTGTATTGACTGGGCGACGACTGAATTTCTCATTCAGGAGCTTTCTGACACTGTCGCCTCGGCACTAAAGGCGCGTGCCGCTCAATAGTAAGCTTGGCTGCGATCGCTGTGATCCGTGGTATCCCGCACACCTGCAAGCTGCGGGATTTGCTCTAGCAGGGTCTTCTCTACGCCGCCTTTGAGGGTCATATCCACGGCACTACAGCCCTGACAGCCTCCGCCGAAGCGGAGCACTGCGAACTGATCCTCGGTCACCTCGATCAGGGACACCTCGCCACCGTGAGCAGCCAGAGAAGGATTGACTTCGTTATACAAGACGTAGTTGATGCGATCTTCGATGGGGCTGTCGTCAGACACGCGAGGCATCTTTGCATTAGGCGCTTTAATCGTAAGCTGCCCTCCCATTCGATCCGCTGAGTAATCGACCAAGGCGTCCTCGAGAAACGGGATGCTTCTGCCCTGAAACCACGCAGTGAAGTGCTCAAAAGACTCCTCTACGTCTCCGTCCTCCATATCGCCCTCGCGACAGTAAGCGATGCAGGTTTCAGCTCTCGGCGTGCCGGGTTCATTAATGAACACGCGTACGCCCAGAGCGTCCTCTTGCTTCGAAAGCAGCTCTGCCAAGTACTCCTGCGCCGATTCAGTGATGGTAATCATGCAGATTTCGCCCCAATAATAACCAAGTGGAATAGTCGGATAATACCGTTTTTGTGTTGGGAGTGACAATGACGCCCTATGCCGAGCGAATTGCTGTGTAGCTCACCGGATTCGTCGTCTGCGCTCTGGCTGCCAAGTCTGGTTTAGTATTGCGCGCTATGATCGAGAACCGGGGCCACGTGAGCCCATCAGCACAGCTGACCACATCAGAGCTTTCGCGCTTGGTCACTGATATCGACTCGGCTCTGCCCCGAGTGCATCGATATGCCCCTGCCACTCCCATCTTACGAATCCCTCTTCTCGACTCGCTTATCAAAGGTGAGGCCCTACTAAAGGCAGAATGCTTGCAGGCAACGGGGTCGTTTAAAGTTCGCGGCGCATTGAATGTGATGACACAACTCGCAGTCGACGAGAGCATGGGGCGGGTGATCGCGTTTTCTTCTGGCAATCATGGTATTGGCGTCGCTTATGCAGCTCGGTGCCTTGGAATGCAGGCTACGATTGTGGTGCCCGATGATGCGCCTTTGGCCAAGATCGATCGCATTCGTCGTCTCGGAGCCGAAACCGTCTTTTACAACCGGCTAACGGAGGATCGAGAGCAGGTTGCCACCGCCTTGCAGGCAAAATACCCCGCGCCATTGGTGAAGCCCTACGACGACTGGCACACCATTGCAGGCCAGGGCACATGTGGGGCCGAAGTGATTCAGCAGGCACCAGAGCAAATTGATGCCGCGATTATTTGCACAGGAGGTGGCGGCCTCGCCGCAGGGACCGGTACCTATCTCAAAGCACGGTCGTCCGGTACGCGCATCATCACCGCGGAGCCCGAGGGCTGGCACGACCATTACCTCTCGTTTCAAGGCGGCGCGCGGGTAAAAGCCCCCGGCAATGGCACACAATGGTGTGATGGCCTCATGGCGCCCATCCCTGGCGAGCTGACCTTTTTAATCAATCAATCTAACGGCGCAGAGGGTTTATACGTGTCCGAGGTGTTGATATCCAAGGCCATGAAAATGGCTTGGCAGCACCTTGGACTGAAGCTGGAACCGAGTGGCGCGGTCGCGTTGGCAGCAGTGCTGTCCCAACCCACGAAATTTCACGGTCAGCGAATACTGGTGACACTGACCGGCGGCAATGTGGATGACCGCCGATTTTCAGAATGCGTGGCGCTAGCTGGGTAATCCCGACAACCAAATCATCAACGCCACTAGGGCAACACTGATTAGCGCGGTGGCCGCAATCGCATCGGCAACGCCATCCTCAAGCTTACTTTTCGACATTACAGCTCTCCCCGGCCCCCTCTCATTTTGGGACCGTATTACCACTGACTAATATTGGGGTGGTTCACGCCCATACGGGCGGCGCGATTGTAACGGGTATCTGACCGGATTCTCCAGTCATTGCGAACACGTTGCTTAGATGCACCAGCCAATAGGCAGTCTGTGCCAGAATATGCAGGTGGGAGAGCCTCAGCTCAACACATAGACACGGCATTGATCTTTTCGGCACATTCCGACGAGACTGGATGATTGATGGAAACTGGCATTACCTTCACCTTTGCGGCAATTTTTCTCGGAGCGGCAGTGCTGTCATCGCTGGCGCTTTATGCTCGACAACCCATCATCATTGCCTACATAGCGCTCGGCGTGGCACTCGGACCGTTCGGGTTACGCGTGGTGTCCGATATGGAGCTGGTATCAGGTGCGGGCCACGTCGGCATTATTCTGCTGCTGTTTCTGCTGGGGCTCGATATGAAACCGATCGCCCTGTGGAACAGCCTGCGCCAATCTACACTCGTTGCCGTCATCAGCGCAGTGGTTTTTGCAGCAGCGGGCTATGGCTTGAGTCGACTGTTTGGATTCAGCGGAATGGATGCCCTCCTGATTAGTGCTGCGCTGGTATTTTCGTCGACCATCATTGGCATCAAGTTGCTACCGACGACCGTGCTGCATCATCGTCACCTCGGTGAGTTAATGATTGCCCTGCTACTGTTTCAGGACCTGCTCGCCATTATCGTGCTGGTGATGATCGAAAGCGCTGGCGCGGAGAGCACTAGTGCAGCAGCGCTTTTTCAACCGTTGCTGACGCTTCCCTTGCTGGGCGTCGCCAGCTGGCTCAGCGTCAGATTTATTCTGCTGAACCTCATCAAGCGTTTTGACCGTTATCACGAGTATATCTTTCTGTTGTCCATAGGCTGGTGTCTCGGCATGGCTGAACTGGCAATCTGGATGGGGCTCTCAGCAGAGATCGGTGCCTTCATCGCAGGCATCAGCATCGCTAGCAGCCCCATTGCGCAATACATCGCGATCAGCCTAAAACCTTTACGGGACTTCTTTCTTGTGGTCTTTTTCTTTTCGGTGGGGAGTGGTCTCGATATGGCCCTGCTACCCCAGGTCGCACTCCCCGCAGTCGTCATAGCGGGGTGCTTTCTGGCGATTAAACCCGCGGTCTTTCATCTGCTGGTACGAGGGATTTTCGATGAACCAAAACTCAGCTGGAACCTCGGCCTGCGGCTCGGGCAATGTAGTGAATTCGCCCTTCTGATTGCTTTTTTGGGGCTGTCAAAGGGATTACTTGGGGGCGCTGCCGCTACGCTTATTCAGGCCATCACCATCATTACGCTTTTGGTATCGTCTTATCTAGTAGTACTAACGTTGCCCAACCCGATCGCTATCAAAGAGGGCCTCCGCCGCGACTAAGCCGGCAGCGAATAGGCCGCTGCGGCCCGCTGTCGAGAGTCGGCGGCGGGGTGATCTCTATATCGCAGCTTCGAGCTCGGGTAGCGCTTCAAAGAGGTCTGCCACAAGACCATAATCTGCGACCTGGAAGATAGGGGCATCCTCGTCTTTGTTGATCGCCACGATGACCTTGCTGTCCTTCATGCCGGCCAGATGCTGGATGGCACCTGAAATGCCCACCGCAATGTAGAGGTCCGGGGCTACAATCTTGCCGGTCTGACCCACTTGGTAGTCGTTGGGCACAAAACCTGCATCCACTGCCGCACGAGAGGCGCCGATGGCCGCATTGAGCTTGTCTGCAATGCCCTCAAGCAGGCTGAAGTTATCCCCATTCTGCATACCACGGCCACCCGAAATCACCACCGAGGCTGACGTCAGTTCAGGACGATCGGATACGGCGACTTCTTCGCGGATAAACTGTGACACACCGGCGTCATGAGCGGCCGAACATGCCTCTACTGTGGCGTTCCCACCCTCGCCCGGTACCGCATCAAAGGCGGTGGTGCGAACAGTGATCACCTTCTTGGGGTCTGAAGACTGTACGGTCGCAATCACATTGCCCGCATAGATAGGCCGCGTGAAGGTATCAGCGCTCTCGACAGTGAGAATGTCAGAGATCTGGCCGACGTCGAGTAACGCCGCCACGCGAGGCATGATGTTCTTGCCGTTCACGGTGGAAGGCGCCAGGAGATTATCGTAATCAGCGCCTAGCTCTGCGATCAACAAGCTCACATTTTCGGCTAGCTGGTGTTCGTAGGACGCGTTATCTGCGCAAATGACCCTGGATACACCGGGCACCTGCGCCGCCGCATCGGCAGCAGCACCGCAACCCGCTCCGGCCACCAGAATATCCACATCACCGCCGAGTGCGCCGGCTGCCGCTACCGCGTTCAGCGTTGCCACTTTTAAGGACGCATTGTCGTGTTCTGCAATCACCAATGTTTTCATCAGATCACCTTCGCTTCGTTTTTCAATTTGTCGACCAACTGCGAGACATCCTCGACCTTGATACCAGCAGCTCTCTCGGGCGGAGGCGCCACACCGACCTGCGTAACATGCGACCGCACTGACACGGAAAGCTGGTCTGGCGTTAACGTCTCTAGAGGCTTCTTTTTAGCCTTCATGATATTGGGTAAGGATGCATAACGAGGCTCGTTGAGCCGAAGATCGGTGGTGACAATGGCTGGCAGGGTCAGCGAGACCGTTTGCAAGCCTCCATCAACCTCCCGAACCACTTCTAACGTGCCGTCACCGATTTTGACCTCGGATGCAAAAGTGCCCTGCCCCATGCCGGTTAACGCTCCCAGCATTTGGCCGGTCTGGTTGTTGTCGCCGTCAATCGACTGCTTACCCAAGATGACCAAATCTGGAGATTCCTGATCGACAACACCTTTGAGGAGCTTGGCAATTGCCAGCGGCTCGGGTTTGCCTTCGACCTCCACGTGGATTCCGCGGTCTGCACCCAGCGCCAAAGCGGTTCGGATCTGCTCCTGAGAGCTGGTCTCACCCACCGAAACGGCAACAATCTCAGTCACTGTGCCCGCTTCTTTTAGCCTGACGGCTTCTTCCACCGCAATTTCACAGAATGGGTTGATCGCCATTTTGACGTTATTTAAATCAACGTCTGTGCCATCCGCTTTTGCGCGGACCTTGACGTTGTAATCAACCACGCGTTTCACCGCGACCAATGCTTTCATGGTGTCTCCAGATAAAGTCCAGATATTTGTGCAGATTGTTAGATGCCGCTCACGAGGCTATTTGTTGTTCGCAAATACGTTGGTGGAAGGAACGCTCAGGCCCTTCTCAGAGCCCCTCTGACGCCCGATAGCACCGGTGTTGCCAGAAGCGCCAAATCCCCTCACAAACCTGCTTGTGCGGCCCTGTTAGTGTATCATGCCGCCGCAAAGTAAAGCACCCAACGAAGCCGAATTGTAATGGATTTCGGTGATGTTGGAGATTACCGTAGAGCCGCTAACAAAGTCGCGAGGTGTGGTGTGGAAAGAGAGTCGATGGAGTTTGACGTAGTCGTAGTCGGTGCGGGCCCCGCGGGCTTGTCGGCGGCGATCCGACTGATGCAACTGGCCGAATCTGAAGGACGTGAGACTACGGTTTGTGTGGTCGAGAAAGGATCTGAGGTAGGCGCGCACATCCTCTCTGGGGCGGTGCTGGAGCCCCGCGCCCTGAATGAGCTACTGCCTGACTGGCAAGAACGCGGCGCCCCTCTCACCACTGCGGTGACAGGCGACACGTTCTACTTTTACACCGGCCAGGAAAGCGCGATTAAACTTCCCGGGTTTGCGATCCCACGGCCTACCCACAATGACGGCAACTACATTGTCTCCATGGGCAACGTGTGTCGCTGGCTAGCAGAGCAGGCCGAGGGCTTGGGCGTTGAGATTTACCCCGGCTTTACAGCGGCCGAAATCCTGTTTGATGACGCAGGCAGCGTGAAAGGCATTGCGACGGGCGAAATGGGTGTCGGCGCTGACGGCGAGCAGAAAGACAGTTATGTACCGAGTATGGAGCTGCACGCACGCTACACCGTGTTTGCCGAGGGCTGCCGTGGCCATCTGGGCAAACAGTTAATCGCGCATTTCAACCTCGACGAAGGTAAGGATCCGCAACACTACGGCATTGGAATTAAAGAGGTCTGGAAAATTGATCCGGACAAGCATCAGGAAGGCTTAGTCGTACACGGTATAGGTTGGCCGCTGTCAGAATCTAACTCCACTGGTGGCGCATTCCTGTATCACGCTGAAAATCATGAGGTTTATCTCGGCCTGATCGCAGATCTGAATTACAGCAATCCGCACCTGAGTCCCTTCGAGGAATTCCAGCGCTGGAAAACCCACTCCAAGACACGCGAGGTGCTTGAGGGCGGAGAGCGTATCGCCTATGGCGCGCGCGCGTTGGCCAAAGGTGGGCAAAATTCACTGCCAGAAATGACCTTTCCGGGTGGCGTATTAGTGGGATGCGATGCGGGCACTCTGAATAGCGTCAAGATCAAGGGTAACCACACGGCCATGAAAAGTGGCATGTTGGCGGCCGAGAGCATCATGGGGGCACTGCAGAGCGAGCAGCCCCCTGCCTTGCTGCCCGATCTGGCGAGCAGAGTCAGTGATTCCTGGTTGGGAAAAGAGCTGCACAGCGCCCGCAACTTCTCAGGCTTCATGCACAAACTCGGTACCTTGCTGGGTGCTGCGATGGTCTGGATCGACCAAAACGTGTTCGCGGGGCGTCTACCCTTCACCCTGCACGATTCAAAGCCTGATTACGCCTGCCTTGAAGACGCCGCCTCTGCGAAGGTGATCGAGTACCCAAAGCCCGACAACAGCCTCACCTTTGATCGGCTTTCCTCGGTCTTCTTATCCAACACGAACCACGAAGAAGATCAGCCGTGTCACCTCACGCTGAAAGACAATTCGATCCCGATAGTAGTGAATCTGCCGAAGTACGCCGAGCCAGCGCAGCGTTACTGCCCGGCAGGGGTTTACGAGATTGTTGAAGAAGCAGCTGGGCCGCGGTTTCAGATCAATGCTCAGAACTGCGTGCACTGTAAAACTTGTGACATCAAAGACCCATCACAGAACATTACCTGGGTAACCCCAGAAGGTTTCGGCGGACCAAACTACCCGAACATGTAAGCCACTTGCTCAGCCCAAAAAGAACTTGGCGCCGCCGCTGGTGACGCTATGGCTGTCATCCGCCAGATCGACAAGCCGGTACCAAGCCGCTCTAGAGCACAGCGCAGATAGCCCGTGTGGCAACTCAATATAGGCGGCCCCGCCCGCCTTTGCCTCAAGCTTAAGCGGGTATTCTCGGCTAACCGGGAATACGCCGCCGGCATTGAGCACGGCCAAGAGTTGACTATGCTCCCCCGACTCATCCACTTGCATATCCGTAATCATCAAGGGGTGTAGGGCAACGTCAACGCGGCATTTCTCGACGGGTGTCACCAGATAGTAGTCGCCATCTGCTTCGCGGCGCAGAATCCCCGCAAATAACTGCCACAGCTCCGGTCTCTTGATCGGCACTCCTTCGTGGTGCCAAGTCCCATCCGAGGAGATGGCCATATCGATATCGCCGCAGTAGTCCGGCTGCCATAGGTGCAGCGGCGCAGGGTGCCGCCCGTTGACGGAGAGGATGCTCTGCTCTCTCCGACGCGCATGATGTCGATCGGGCACCTGGCCGAGCAGGCCTTGGAGGAGACCGCTTTCGCTACCCGGTGTTCCTGCCATGCACTACATCCCCATCAAGATCTGACCACTATCACCGGACGACGATATCGGCTGCGTTTCGCTGATGAACCACAAACTCGTCAAAACTGAGGCGCTGCTGCTCACCGCTGCGCAGATCCGATAACTGCAGCTTCTCGCTGCTGGTCAGCGCGCCTGTATCTCCGGGTGTGACTCTGGCTAACTGCACCAGCGCAAAGCCGTCGCCTGGAACTACCACTGCTCGTAACTTGTCTGGCTGTCCCTGCGGCATGGTGAATGCGGCATCGAGAACAGGTCCTGGCAACTGGCTATTGAGCCTCGTCGCGGCCAGCTCAACCCGCCACTCTACGCCTAATGATTCCGCCGCCACTTCGAACGACTCACCGGCGGCTAGCAGGCCCTCGGCGCGCGCTGTCATGTCAGACAATGCGGCAGCTTCCAGATCCGCCCTCAGTCCTTGCCGAACCTCCCGCTCCACCTCGGAAAAAGGTGCCACTTGGGGTGCTCGTGCGTCGCGTATTCGCACCGCAATGAATTGCTTGCCTGACAGCTCGAGTACTTCGCTGTTGTTTTGACCTTCTTTGACATCAGGAGAAAACGCCAGCTCTCTGAGTCGGTCATCCGCAAACAGACCTTCGCCAGCGCCAAGTGAGAAAGGCGCAGAGGTCATAACCTGAGCCCCGATGGCGGCAGCTGGAGCATCTAGATCAGGCGCATTAAAGGCCAGATCCCGCAGCTCCTCCACAGCGATCAACAAATTTCTCTCTGCTTCAGCGGCTTCAATTGAGGCTCTTAGATCGTCACGCACAGCGTCATAATCCACTGAATCACCAGCAATGCGCTCCTCCAAACGGATGAAGTGTGTTCCGGCCTCCGTCTCAACAGCTCCGCTTATCTCTCCCGCCTCTGTGAGCGCTGCAATGGCCGTCTCCATCTCATCGGGAAACGCCGTTCCATCAGTGAAACCGAGCTCTCCGCCCATGCTGGCCGAGCCCAGATCATCCGAGAGTTCCGCTGCCAGATCGCTAAATGCTTCCCCGCGACCCAAACGCCCCGCGGTATCGGAAACCCGCTGCGCGTATTCAGCATCCGCTTCATCCTCTTGTTGAATCAAAAGGATGTGTGAAACACGCGCTTGCTCTGCTACTTCGTATTCGTCCTTCACTGACTCATATTGCTCTCTGACCAACTCTTCATCTACTGTCACGACAAAGTCCTCAGGCCCCAGCAAAACATAGTCGACGATCACCTGTTCGGGGTTAAAAAAAGCGGCTTCGTTATCCTGATAGTAACGCTGCAACGCTTCGCCAGAGAGGTCCCCGTCGTCAATCAGATCAGCGTCTGAAATCACCAGATAACGAACATCTCGCTCCTCAGCGATGATGTTGGCCGTTGCGGCGAGTTCCGTCTGTGTCGCGAATTCGGTCTCACTGATGGCCGTTTGTAATTGGGTGAGAACAATGTCCTCCGCCTGCGATCGACGAAATCGCTCCGCCGTGTATCCCGCATTCGCTAAAACGCTTCTGTAGGCGTCGGGTGAAAATATGCCATTCAACTGGAACGCCTCTATAGACGTAATGGATTTGCCCACCTGCGCTTCAGAGGCAACCAAATTCAATGCCGCAGATTTTTGTAACAACAGCGCTCGCTGAATCAAAGACTCCAGTGCTCGTGGCTGCAGCCGATCATCGTCGAGTAAAGCGGGATCGATATCGTCTCCCAATACGCTAATTAGTTGGCGCTTTTGCGTTGTGATTGCCTCCTGTAGCGCAAACGGAGTGATCTCTTCACCGTTAACCTCAGCGACGGACGTGCCTGACCCACCGGGCAGCAGCGTCTCCAGTCCGAATGCCGCAAAAGACAAGACGATCAAGCCAATGATCACCTTCGCAGCGGTGCTTTGGGTGCTCTGGCGCATGGATTGAAGCATGGTAGTAATTGCTCTTTTTGATTAGATCTGAAAACCGATGGGTCAAGACAAAAAGAAGGCGCACGATGGCGCCTTCTTCAAAGCCGCCCCAAGACGGCATGACAGGTTCAGTTACTTGTTAACGGCATCCTTAAGCGCCTTACCTGCTTTGAACCCGGGCGAGTTCGAGGCCGCGATCTGGATGGTCTCACCCGTACGCGGATTGCGTCCCTGACGCGCCGCTCGTGCCTTTACGGAAAAAGTTCCGAAGCCCACCAACGATACACTTCCACCCTTCGAAAGTGCGCCAGTAATCGCACCAATCGCTGAATCAAGCGCACGACCGGCAGAAGCTTTGGAAAGATCCGCGTCAGCGGCGATGGCGTCAATCAAGTCATTTTTGTTCACGTTGTTACCCCTCGAGTATTTTGAGCTAAAGATTCACCGGCACATATCTCAGAGCCTGAAG
>JACETJ010000049.1 GCA_013911345.1 Congregibacter sp. | reverse complement strand
GCGGCTCAGCGCATGGTCGATGCCTTTTTGGGGGGCGACTGATGGCGCTCGCCAAACGCATTATCCCCTGTCTCGACGTCGATCAGGGCCGGGTGGTGAAGGGCGTCAATTTTGTCGGTATTCGTGACGCCGGTGACCCGGTGGAAATTGCGCGGCGCTATAACGAAGAGGGCGCTGATGAGATCACCTTCCTCGACATTACCGCGAGTCATGAAGAGCGCGACACGACAGTTCACACCGTGGAACAGATTGCCCGCGAGGTGTTTATCCCACTGACAGTGGGCGGCGGTATCCGCTCGTTGCAGGACATTCGCACCATGCTCAATGCCGGTGCCGATAAAGTGAGCATCAATACCGCAGCGATCCACGAGCCCGAGCTGGTGCGTGATGCGGCGGCGCGATTCGGGTCGCAATGCATTGTGGTGGCGATCGACGTGAAGCGGGTCTCGGCACCTGATGATGCACCGCGCTATGAGCTCTTTACCCACGGAGGTCGCAAGCCCACTGGGATTGAGGCGGTGGGGTGGGCCACGAAAATGGCAGAGCTGGGTGCCGGCGAACTGTTACTCACCAGCATGGATCGTGACGGTACCCGCGATGGTTTTGAACTGGTCATTACTCGCGCGATTACCGACGCGGTCGACATTCCCGTGATCGCCTCAGGCGGCGTGGGAACGCTTCAGCACCTGGCCGATGGCGTGACCGAAGGGGGCGCTGATGCCGTGCTGGCTGCCAGCATCTTTCATTTCGGTGAGTACACGGTGGGCGAGGCCAAGGCATTCATGGCCGATCAGGGCATCACGATGCGGGTGTGATAGCGGGCAACCTTTCGATGATGCGCTGTCACGGAGCTTAGAAATTAAAAGTCCGTGCTCGCCGGTTGCGTCAGGGTGCGCCGAGCGCCACTGTGGTCGGGTCCTCTGCCTCAGGTGCTTCGGGTGGCGCCTCGGGCGTCAGCAAATTGATGCCGCGCAGGAGTGTCAGCGCCTCGTAAAGCTGATTATCAGAATTGCGTAACTCCGTCAGCGCCTCACTCTCCGATTGCGCATCTACGGCATCCCCATCACCACTCAGACTCCCCTGCAGGTCCGCCTCTTTGGTGCGTCGGTTTGACTCAACGCTGGTCACCTCAGCGCGCTCCACTACGATATCGGGCACGATGCCTTCCGCCTGAATCGAGCGACCATTGGGGGTGTAGTAGAGCGCGGTGGTGAGCTTGACGGCGCGGGTGTCATTGACGGGCAATATGGTTTGCACCGAGCCTTTGCCGAAACTCCTGGTGCCCATGATGACCGCGCGCCGACGATCTTGCAGTGCACCCGCGACAATTTCCGATGCGCTGGCAGAGCCGCCGTTGATCAGCACTACAATCGGCGCGCCGTTCAGCATGTCACCGGCCGCCGCTTCATACTGGTCTGCGGCCTGAGGGTGACGGCCTTCGGTGTAAACCACCAAGCCGCCATCCAGCACAGCGCCCGCCATGTCGACACTGGCACCCAGCACGCCGCCCGGGTTGTTACGCAGGTCAATGACAACACCCTTTAAAGGGCCCTCGACCTGGGCTTTCGCCAATGTGGCGACGGCCTCCAGACCGGTATCTCTCTGGAACTGGGATGCCCGCAGCCAGAGATAGCCCTCCATGAGCTCCCGGCTGCGCACGCTGGGCACTTTGATAATGTCGCGCACCACCGTGACATCGAAGGGATCAGCCGTTCCTCGGCGACCAATGCTGAGCAAGACTTCTGAACCGGTGGGGCCGCGCATCAATTCGACTGACTTGTTCACAGGAAGGTCGCGAATGGATTCACCGTCGATTTTTAGAATGACATCGCCCGCTTCGAGGCCCGCTGCCTCGGCGGGTGATCCGTCGATCGGGGCGATGATGGTGATGTAGCCGCGGTCCTGCCCGATCTCGATGCCGATGCCGCTGAACTCTCCTTGGGTGGTCTCTTGCAGAGAGTCGTAAGCCCTCTCCTTTAGAAAGACCGAGTGTGGGTCTAGCCCAGACAGCATTCCCTGAACAGCGAGTTCGAACAGCTCGCTGTCGGGCACAGATTCGACATAGCCTTGCCGGATCTGATTGAACACATCGGCAAACATCTGCAGGTCTTCCAAGGGCAGTGATTGGGTGGCAGGTTCATGTGCGTCCTCCGTAGCGCTGTGGGGATCCGCGCCCTGCGGAGCTTGAGCCGAGTCCGTGGCCGCTTCCTCCGCTATGGCGGGTAAGCAGGTCGCTAGGGTCAGCAGCAGTCCAAAGCTGCAGGAGCGGAAACGCACGTGCATGAGAGAGTCCTGAGAGCGTTACTTCTAATGGATGGCCGGTAATGTTACCCGATTATGTCGTCGGGGCTCACCGTCGAATCCATTCGGTTGGATCGATGGGCCGACCGTCATGCCGGATCTCGAAATACAGTCCGGAAATCTCGCTACCGCCGCTGGCGCCCGCCCGAGCGATCACGTCTCCCGCATTGACGCGGTCACCGACGCTCCGGAGCAGGCTATGGCTTTGGGCATAGAGGGATAGCCACCCGCCACCATGGTCGACCACCATCAAAAGGCCTTGTCCTCGCAGCCAGTCGGCGTAGATGATTTGCCCGCCATGGACAGCTTGCACAGGCTCGCCTTCCTCGGCGGCAATCAGCCACCCTTTCCAGCGGATATCGGCGTTGCGACGTCCCCCGAATCGGTTTGTGAGGTTCCCCGAGACGGGCATGGGCAGCCTGCCTTTGGATTCGGTAAACGGTCTCAGTTCTGTAGCGGGAGCCACGACCGGAGCGGCAGCTTTAGCGAGAGCCTGCAGTTCGTCCAATAACGTATTCAGACGCTCCCGGTCGCGGATCAACACGGCCAGTCGCTGCTGATCGCCCTCCAGCTCCATATTGATCGCGGCAAGCGCCACCCGACGGGCGTCACGTTGCACTGCCAGCGCATCTCTCGCGTCCTCGACCGCTTCGGACTGCTCTTGCAGCGCAATCTCTGTTTGGGCGATGGCGTCTCGATTCAGCATGATGGCCTCGAGGCCTTGTTCATAAGCTTCAATGCTCTGCTGCTGCGCTTCGATGACCATCTGAAAATAGGCAAGATTTCTGGCGATATCTTCGGGGTTTTGATCCCCCAGCCACACCCGAAATCCACCGCCCTGTTGTAGTAACCACAGCTGCTGAATGCTGGCGTCAATGTTGTCCGCACGTTGCTGTTGTGCTGAGTGGAGCTGCTCTCCTTCTTTATCAAGCTGACCAATTTTTTGCTGCAGATTGGCTCGCTCTCCATTAAGCCCCATGAGTTTCTGGTCAAGAACACTCATTCGGGTCTCCGCCTCGCGCAGTGCAGCCTGCAAATCATTGCGATCCTCCTCCTGAGAAGCTAGACGCTCCTGAAGGGTTTTGATCTCTGCGCGCAAAGCGCTGATTTGTTCCGAGGTATCGCCAATCGCATCGGGCGATTGGCCCGCGAGCGGCCAAGACAGTGTCAGTGAGAGACCGATACAGCAGGCGCTCAGTGTGGGGTTTAACCTGAGCAGGCGAGTCATTGGCAGTGGGGTCAGGGGGTCAGGAGGCTGCGCCCGGACATGGCGGCGGGGACTTCCAGTTCCATCATTGACAAGATGGTGGGTGCAATATCGGCAAGTATGCCGCCCTCGGAGTCCAGTTGGCGAGGCTCGTTACCCATATAGATGAGCGGCACAAATTCTGTGGTGTGCTGGGTGTGCGGCTGGTCGTTGTCATAGTCGCGCATCTGCTCACAGTTACCGTGATCCGCGGTAATCAGGCCCTCACCGCCAGACGCCAGAAGCGCAGCCTCGATGCGACCCAGGCACTCATCCAGTGTCTCGACTGCGGCAACTGCAGCATCAAATTGGCCGGTATGTCCGACCATGTCGCCGTTGGCAAAATTAACGACGATAAAGTCGTAGCTACTGGCCTGAATGGCATCGACCAGTGCATCGGTGACTTCGTGCGCGCTCATCTCCGGTTGCAGGTCATAGGTTGCCACGTCGGGTGACGGAATCAGCGTGCGGGTTTCACCCGCAAAGGTCTCTTCCCGACCGCCACTAAAAAAGAAGGTGACATGCGCATACTTTTCGGTCTCTGCAAGGCGCAACTGGGTGAGGCCTTTATCGGCCAGTACTTCTCCCAAGCTGTCTTGCAGGGTGTCGGGAGGGAAAGCCACCGGACAGTTCAGAGACCCTGCGTACTCCGTGGTTGTGACCAGATGCACAGCGGGGAATCGCTGTCTGCCGAAGCCTGTAAAATCAGATGCCGTCAGTGCCTGTGTCAGCTGCCGGGCTCGGTCCGCACGAAAATTCATGAACAGCACGGCGTCTCCATCGGCAAAGTGCGCGGGCTTGCCAATGCGCGTAGGCGCCACGAACTCGTCGTCCTCGTTTCTCGCATAGGCGCTCTCCAGCGCCTCTATCGCTGACTCCGCGCAGTGGGCAGCTTCGCCTTGTGTCAGCAGTGCATAACTCTTTTCGATGCGCTCCCAGCGGTTGTCTCGATCCATCGCCCAGTATCGGCCATGAACGGATGCAATCCGCCCTGTGCCGAGGCCAGCAAAGACCGATTCAGCGCGCTCCAATGACGGTAATGCACTGCGTGGCGGGGTGTCCCTGCCGTCGAGGAATGCATGCAGAAAGAGCTGCTTCGCGCCTCGCTCCGCGGCCAGTCTCAGTGCCGCGAATAGCTGCTCTTCATGGCTGTGAACGCCACCCGGCGACAGCAGGCCCATGATATGGACCGCGGTGCCTGACGCTACCGCTTGATCGATAGCCTCCACATACGCTGCATTAGCGGCAAATGCGCCGTTGGCAATAGCGTGATCGATGCGGGTGATGGACTGGTAAACAATCCGCCCGGCACCGAGACTCATATGACCCACCTCCGAGTTGCCCATCTGACCCTCGGGCAAACCGACGTCCAGACCCGACCCTGAGATCAAGGTGTGGGGTGCGTTTTGCCAGAGGCGATCCAGGTTGGGGGTCTGTGCGGCAAGGATGGCGTTGTCTTCGCGGGCGGTGCGATGACCGAAACCGTCGAGAATGACAAGCAATGTAGTGCGTCGGGGTTTAGACACAGTGTGTAGGGCTCGGGCAGCTGGTGGAGATATTGTAACGTGCCGCCGTGCACTCAGCACTATCCCCCACCTTGCGGCGCGGCGTGCTCCCCGCTGTTGGGCGCAAGGTGCTGGTGTTATGGGTAGACGACTAGAGGTCTTGTCCCGATTGCCGAGCGCCGCCGCGGACCGTGTCGCACTCTTTCGTGTGGGACTCGCTCGTGCAAGGCGCGACTGGAGGGCGGCCGATTGAACCGATATACTCGCGCCCCGCATAGATTGCAGTGAAAGCCACAACACCAATCCTCTGGTCACCTGAGAGCGAAGCGGGTGACGACAGGGTTGAGCGTTGAATGGCAACAGGACAGAGCGAGTGTCAGCAGATTTAATATTCCAGTTCCTTGGTGAGCAATGGGTGCTCGTCGTCGCATTGATGATGGTGTTGACCCTTCTGGTACTCCATGAAACGCGTAAAGCAGGTCCGTCGCTGTCCATCAGTGAGGCGGTGCAGCTGGTTAACAGTGAAGGCGGTGTCTTCCTCGATATCCGCGATGCACCTGACTATGCGCGGGGTCATATCACTGATGCACTGCACATTCCGGCGGCTGCATTGGCCAGCCGGGCTGGAGAGTTGGAAAAATTCCGCGAAAAACCGGTCGTGGTGGTGTGTAAAATGGGGCAGTCTTCCGGCCCTGCCACCAAAACACTGAGGTCTGAGGGTTTCAGTCGGGCGCAGAAGCTCGCGGGCGGCATGATGGAGTGGGACGCGCAGAAGCTTCCCGTGGTTACGCAATGAGTGAGGTGGTGATCTACACCACGCGGTGGTGCCCTTTTTGTATCAGAGCCAAAGCGCTGCTCGACCGCAAAGGGGTGCCGTATCAGGAAATCCCCGTCGATAGTGATCCCGCTACACGACAACAGATGACCGAGCGGGCTGGGCAGACCTCGGTGCCACAGATTTGGATCGGCGAAAAACATATTGGTGGGTGCGATCAGTTATATGGTCTAGAGCGCTCTGGTGGGCTGGACCCACTGCTTGCTTGACCCGCAGCGACCACCACGATTTTGACAGACAAGGAGAGCCAGTATGGCTGAAGAAGGTACAGCAGCCGCTCAGGAAGCAGCCGCACAACAACAATTTGTGACCCAGCGGATTTACACCAAGGATGTCTCCTTTGAGTCACCTATCACGCCCAACGTCTTTCGGCAGGAGTGGAAGCCGGCCGTCAACGTGGATCTCAACACCAAGAGCAACCGCGTAGATGAGGAAGGTAACCACGAAGTTGTATTGACGCTGACTATCACCGCCAAGCTGGAAGAGCAGACAGCGTTTCTGGTTGAGGTGCAGCAAGCGGGTATTTTCTTTGTCGCAGGCATCGAGGGTGACGCGCTGCGGCAGTTACTCTCCACCGTGGCCCCCACTATTCTGTTCCCGTATGCCCGAGAGGCGGTGGACAACCTGGTGGTCAAGGGTGGGTTCCCTGCGCTGATGATCGCCCCGGTCAACTTCGACGCACTGTTCCGCCAGGCGGTGGCACAGCAGGCGGCGGAGGACGCTACGGGTAATGGCGCTGAGGGAGGTGAGGTGCCGCCCGAGGGCGCTACCCACTGATTGAATCAGCTGGCACTCAATGTGCTGGCAGATCAAGGTCCTTCAATTTGCGGGTGAGGGTGTTTCTACCCCACCCCAATAATTCTGCCGCTTCCGCTTTGCGTCCGCCGGTGTGCTGTAACGCCGCCTCGATCATGATCGATTCAAATAAAGGTAGTGCCTGGCGCAACACATTTGACTGACCCTCGGCCAGCTGGCGATTAGCCCAGCCTGCGAGTTGCTCATGCCAAGTGTCCCCTGCTCCTTCTGGCGATGCTTCGTGATGCTGGAGCAGTTCCGAAGGAAGATCTGACAGAAGTACCTCTCGTCCCGCCGCCATCACAGTCAGCCAGCGGCAGGTATTCTCCAGCTGTCTGACATTGCCGGGCCATGGCAAGTGGGTGAGCACGCTCAACGCCTCCTCGGACAGCACCTTGGTTTCGACTCCAAGCTCACTGCTCGCCGCAGTTAAAAAGTGTGCCAGCAGGCGGGGAATGTCCTCGCGGCGCTCGGACAGTTTGGGTACGTGAATACGAATCACGTTGAGCCGGTGAAACAGGTCCTCTCGAAACGCCCCCGACTCAACCAACGACTCCAATTTCTGATGCGTAGCAGCGATGATTCGCACATCTGCCTTGATGGAGTCCACGCCCCCGACGCGGAAAAACTCTCCGTCCTGAAGTACGCGCAGCAGACGCGTTTGCGTCGCCGCAGGCATGTCGCCAATTTCGTCGAGAAAAAGCGTACCTCCGCGGGCCTGTTCGAAACGTCCTTCACGTCGGTGGTTGGCACCGGTAAACGCCCCTTTTTCGTGACCAAACAGCTCTGATTCCATCAGCTCCTGCGGAATCGCCGCCATGTTCAGTGCAACGAACGCATTACTGGCGCGGGGGCTGTGGCGGTGCAGTGCGCGGGCGACCAGCTCTTTGCCTGTCCCCGATTCGCCGTTAATCAGAACCGTAATATGACTTTGGGCAAGCCGACCTATGGCGCGGAACACTTCCTGCATGGCAGGTGCGTTACCAATAATCTCTGCGGAAGGGTTGTCGGGTTTTCTCTCGCTGCTTTGAGTGCTTTGATCGCGTTGGGACTGTGCGCGGGTGACCGTGGCGACCATTTCCTCAATGTCAAAGGGCTTGGGTAAGTACTCGAAGGCACCCTCTTCGTAGGAGTTCACTGCACTATCAAGGTCGGAGTGCGCAGTGGTGATGATGACCGGCAGCTCCGGTTGTTCCGATTTGATGCGAGAAAGCAACTTGATCCCATCCATACCGGGCATGCGGATGTCGCTGACGACGACCATCGGCTGTTCAAGAGAGAGGGCATCCAACATGTCATCACCACTCTCAAAAGCACGGCAGTTGAGGCCCGCCCGAGACAGCGCCTTTTCCATGACCCAGCGGATTGAGCTGTCGTCGTCGACGATCCAGACCTGATCAGTGACAGCCATCTCAAATCTCCATGGGTAATAGAAGGGTGAAACAGGTATCGCCGGGTGCACTCTGCACCTGAATTAAACCGCCATGCTGATTCGCGATGCGCTGCGCTATTGATAAGCCAAGGCCTGTGCCTGACGCGTTACCCGTGACCATGGGCAAGAACAGCCTTGGAAGCAGATCATCTGGTACGCCGGGACCGTCATCCGAGACCTGCACGGCACAGACCAGCTTGTGTCGGTTGCCGCCAACGGTGAACTGCCGGTATACCCGGGTACGCAATGTGATCACGCCACCGTCACCGCAGGCCTGCCAGGCATTGCGGACCAAGTTCAGTACGGCCTGTGTCAGCTGCCCCG